>NZ_JADCKK010000004.1:0-86666 GCF_014982935.1 Anaerotignum lactatifermentans
TATGACGGATGTGATTAATCCAAAAAGAGCCTCGCCAGACCAATTACTCCCTTATCATAAAAAAATAAGTGCAGAGGGTAAAGCACAAATGATATGCTTTATCTCTTACACTTATATGGTACTAAAAAGAAGGGGAAATCCCTTCTTCTTTACCGAAACAGTTCCACCAGCTGAGCCGGTGTTTCCACCACAGCATCTGCGCCGCAGGCGGCAAATTCTTCCCGACTGCCATAGCCATAAAGGACGCCGATGGCTTCCACGCCCAAAGCGTGTGCCCCTTCGATGTCATATTTCCGGTCGCCGACCATGGCAACGTCGCTTTTTTCTGCATTCATCCGTTCCAGCACATAAGCCACGACTTTGGTCTTATTATCCCGCTGGGATGCAGGGTCATCACCGCCGATGACCTCAAAATAATCTGCCAGACCGAAATGTGTCAGGATGCGCACAGCGGTGCTTTCGTGTTTAGATGTAGCAACGGCAAGGCGTTTGCCCATTTTCTTCAGCTCTTCCAGCATTTCTTTGACGCCCGGATAGACTGCGTTTTCAAAAAGCCCTACAGAAAAATACCGTTCACGGAATACAGCTACAGCGTTGTCGATTTCTTCTTCTGTTTTCATGCCGAAAGCGTCACGGAAGCTGTCCCTGAGGGGAGGTCCTACGATGAAGCCCAGTTTCTCCGCTTCCCAAACTTCTCTGCCTGTTTTTTCCTGCATATGCTGTACGGAGCGGATGATGCCCTCCGCGGAATCTGTCAATGTGCCGTCCAGATCGAACAGGACGATGTTCTGCTGCCATTTTTTCATGGTTCCCAATCCTTTCTCTTTTGCTTTCGTACTATTTTACACCCAGCTTCCCACCCTGTAAAGCTTCCCTTTTTCCTCATTTTTGGCTACACTGAAAAAAAGAAAAATTTTTTCAAAAAACTTTCGCAACTTTTTTGGCATCTCGTGCATCTAACAATCAGAAACACAAAATACTTCATCTTTTTCGGAGGAGATCCTATGAAAACCAAACGGGAAAAACAGACAGAAGACCTTCTCCTCAGTCAGTACAGCAGGTACTACCGATTGGCTTACAGCTACGTCCACAACGAGCAGGACGCCCTGGACATCGTGCAGGAAAGCGCCTACAAAGCCATGCGGGACTGCCGCAGCGTCCAGAACGACGCTTACCTCGGCACCTGGCTGTATCGCATCGTCATCAACACCGCTTTGGAATTTCTGCGGAAAAACAAGCGTGAAGATACGGTAGAGGAGGTGACAGAACCGCTGACAGCAGCCGTGGGGGATTACACCAATGAGCTTGCCCAGCTCCACAGCAAATGGGAACTGGAGGAAATGCTGGAACACCTCAATGACAGAGAGAAAAGTGTCATCATACTACGATTTTTTGAGGACTGTAAACTGGAGGACATCGCCCAGATCACAGGCGAAAACCTGAACACCGTCAAGGCACGGCTGTACCGGGCACTGCGAAAACTGCGACCCGAAGCGGAGCAGAATAGAATTTAGAAAGGAGCGTCGGGGGTTATGAAAACACAGGACGATCATAGAAGGGAGCCCATGGAAATGTGGAAAGAAGAGTATGACCAGATTCCCGTACCCCAGGAAGCAAGAGATAGAATAGAAGCAGGCATCATGAGAGCGAGATTAGAAAAGAAGAGGAGCGATCGTATGAAAAACATGAAACGTACCGGCGTGACCGCCGCAGCACTTGTACTCACATTTGGCATTGCCGTAAACGCCAGCCCCGTTGTGGCACAGGCCATGGACGGCATCCCCGTTATCGGCAGCATTGCAAGAGTGGTGACCATCCGCAACTACAACGAAAGTACAGACAACGGCATGATGGCTGACATCAGCGTGCCCCAGATCGACGGCAACGTGGCAGCCAACGCGGAAATGGACGCTTACGCAAAAGAACTGATTGCACGTTATGAAAAAGAAGTCGTTGCCCAGCTGGGTCAGGAAGAAGGCCACTATGCACTGGAATCCAGTTATGAAGTGGTTTCCGACAACGACAAATATGTGAGCATCCGCATCAACACTGTGGAAACCATGGCAAGCGGCGCTGAATTCGTCAAAATCTTCACTGTAGACAAAGCTACAGGTCAAACCGTATCTTTGAAAGACTATCTGAACAGCCCTGAAAAACTGGAAGCTGTGAGCCAGAACATCAAAGACCAGATGGCAGCACAGATGGCAGAAGATGAAGGCAAGGTTTACTTCACAGAAGGCGAACCTGGCGGCTTCACAGGTCTGACAGGGGATGAAAACTTCTATCTGAACGAAGCTGGTGAACTGGTCATCGTATTCGGTGAATACGAAGTAGCACCCGGTTACATGGGTACTGTATCCTTCACCATTCCCAAAGATGTAACAAAATAACCACTTTCGAGGATATCCTCATAACAAAAGGCACGGCATTTCCTTTCTGGAAATGTCGTGCCTTTTAGACTGTCAAAAAATGATATTTTACACTTTTGCAAAAACGCGGAAGGGCTTGGGGAACAAAGGGTCAACACATTTGCTCCGCAAATGTCAGCCATAAATGGCTGCCCGCATCTCTTGCGGTGTGGTTTCCCCAAATTCAACCCGCAGTCGGAATTCACTTCCGACGAGGAAAACAGCACGTTTCAAGGCATTTTTATGCCGATGGAACGTACTGTTTATACATACAGTAACCTCGTCAAAATCCTGATTTTGACGAAGGGTGTCGACTTTTTCGACACCCTCAGGCACGGCATTTCCTTTTTGGAAATGTCGTGCCTTTTTCTTTATTCCCCGCCCAGCAGCACCGCCGCCAAAATTTCCGCCAGAGGTTCCATGGCGTTATGTACTTCCTCTTTGGTATTGGTCTGAGCACCCACTTCAATAAGGGTAGACCGTGGCAGCATATGCAGGCTGAAGCGATAAGCATTGAGATAGATTTTCCGGTTAAAGTCAGGAAATCTTGCCGCTGACTGAGTCTGCATCTGCAAACTGAATGCCAGATTATCGGAAACATAAGGGTTATCCAGTCCCGGCGTGGGCACTGCCTGCCCGTTCTGGTTCAAACGGCACAGACCGTTGAAAAACATGATTTTCGCCGTCGGTTTCCCATTGACTTCCGTCACCAGATGGGTACCTTCGGGGACACCATCCCGATGCATATCGATGCAGACCTGAATGGAGGGATTTTCCTCCAAAATCTGCCGGATAGGCGGTTCCATACGTTCATAAGCCCCTGTGACCTGTCCTTTGCCATTGACCTGGTCGTACACCCCATCATGGTGGAGGACTTCAATGCCGTACTTTTCTTCCAGCAACTCCTTCAGATATTCCCCCGCGCCCCAGATGCCTTCTTCCTTGCCTTTTGACATATCGCTGTCGGCAAAGCCTTCGGAAATATGGGTATGGAAAATCAGCACCTGTGGACCGTCCACGTCTATATCTATGGTGAAATCATTCGCCAGCGCGTCATTGACGTTGATGTCCGTAGGCAGCAGCATGGTACGGGAATCGGTGGTGTAATAAGTTTTCTGGAGATAGGAAAAATCCTGCATGCGCTCCACTTCTTCCCGGGGCAGATAGGCCGCTGCCACCTGTTCTTCCTCCTTGAATTGCAGATCATCAATGCCGAAAAGCCCCGTTTCTTTGGCAGGCTCCTCCGTTGTTTCTGTTTCTCCTGTGGTGTCTGCGCCTTCCTCCCCTGTAGGCTCCGCTGCCGATACTTGTCCCGGCAAAATCTCCCGCATGGCAAAAGCCGCGCCGCCCATGGGCCAGAGCACAGGCAGCGCCAGCAAAAACACACAAACGCCCAGCAGATTCCGGCGCAGGAGCCGTTGATCCTTTTCTTTCTTCCCCATGGGCGTAACCTCCTTTCGGTCTGCAAATAGTTTATGCAGACAAAAAAGAGGTTAGAACGAAAAAAGCGGAAATACCTAAAGCAGATTCCCCTTAAGAAAACATTGATTTTCGTTTTCCTTCATTTCTTAAGGGGAACTGCAAAGGCCATCTTCAGAAGAAAACATACCTGATAAAATCCTGTATAAACAAGAAAGCTGAAATCCTCTATATAACAAGGATTTCAGCTTTTTGTTTTCTTATGAAGATGCTCCTAAAGGTACTTCCGCCTTTTTTAAAAACTCATTTCTTTTTTATTGACGATGCTGAGATATTCCCCCATGCAGCAGCCCATGACCACCACATTACAGGTGAAATATTCCCAGTTTCCGTCTTTGTATTCCACAACCGCCCCGGAGAGGAGGCCATTCACTTTCCGCTTGCTGTCCTCGGCGTTTGTCTTAGGAAAGAGGGAAACAAATTCCTCCAGCGTACCGGAAAAAGCGATTTCCTTGGGCAATGTAGCGCCGCCGGTCATAAGCCAGCTTTCCACCTGACGGGCTGAGAGCATATGCCCCGCTTCCCCACCGGCTGCCAGCCACGCTTTCTGGGCTTCGTCGCTGCCGGAAAGGCAGACCAGAATCTCTTTTCCTTCTTTACGCAGGATGTCCAAAGCATTCTGTAACATCCGTTTCCCTCCTTATCTTTTCTCTATTACTTTGTTGCTTTTACTTTGATCCACAGTTCAGCCAGTTCTTTTTTCAGCACCTGGTTGTCTACGAAAACTTCGTCTTTTTCATAGCCGGCACGAGGCAGGTATGCTTCGTTATCCGCAAACAGACCGCCTTCGCCGCTCAGTTCATCCAGAACTTCCTGGTTGGAAGAAGCGTAGCCAACGTATTCGCTGTTGCCCAGAGATGCTTCATATGTCAGCACATAGTTGATGAATTCGTGTGCCAGTTTGGGGTTTTCTGCGTTTGCAGGGATAACCATCGCATCGCTCCACAGGTTTGTGCCTTCTGTAGGCATCCAGAAGCTCATGTCGGGGTTTTCTTCCAGAATGGTTGTTGCGTCGCCGCTGTAAACAACTGCGATGTCTTTTGTGCCGTTGATCATGCCGTCGATCACTTCATCAGTTACATAAACGGGTTCCATGGTGTTGTTCATATCCAGCAGCCACTGATAAGCTTCCTGGATTTCATCCTGATTGTCTGTGTTCATGGAGTAGCCCAGTGCTTTGAAGGCCATCATGAAAGAGTCACGTTCGGAGTCATACACATAGATTTTGCCTTTGTAATCTGTGTTGTGCAGGATGCTGTAGCCCTGTTCTTCCACAACAGCAGGGTCTACGTTATTATGGTTGTAAACGATACCTACACTGCCCCAGAAGTAAGGTACAGAGTATGTGTTTTCAGGGTCATAAGGCAGATTTTTTACGCCTTCTGCCAGGTTAGAGATATTGGGGATCAGGGACAGATCCAGTTCCTGGAGCATGCCTTCGTTGATCAGTCTTTCGATCATGTAATCGGAAGGAACCAGCACGTCATAGGAATCCCCAGCCTGCAGTTTGGTGTACATGGTTTCGTTGGAATCGAAGTATTCCACGATAACCTTTACGCCGAATTCTTTTTCAAAATTGGAAATCAGGTCTTCGCCCATGTATTCGCCCCAGTTGTAGAGCTTCAGGGTATCGGAACCATATTTTGCAACTGCGTCTTCCGCAGATGCACCTTCGCTGCTGCCGCCGCCGCAGCCTGCCAGCAGCATTACGCTTGCAAGAGCCATAGCAATCAATTTTTTCATACCTTTTTTCTCCTTTTCTCTTTAATGATGGGTACTACGTTGACAACGATCAACACAACCGTGATGATGGCAATGACCAAAGTGGACAATGCGTTGATGGAAGGGTTGACACGCTTACTCATGGTATACACCAAAATAGAAATATTGTTCACACCATTGCCGGTGACGAAATAAGAAATGATGAAATCGTCAAAGCTCATGGTGAAAGCAATCAGCGCGCCGGAAACGATACCGGGCATGATCTGGGGCACGATGACTTTTGTCAATGCCTGCAAAGGTGTGGCACCCAGATCCAGTGCCGCATCCGCCAGGTTCGGGTCCAGGGACCGCAGTTTGGGGGATACGGACAAAATCACATAAGGCGTACAGAACATAATGTGCGCCAACAGCAGTGTGGTAAAGCCTTTATTGATGCCCAATGCGCTGAAGAACATCAAAAGACCGATGGCTGTTACGATTTCCGGGTTCATGATGGGCAGGTTATTCACCTGTTCCACCACGTTGCGGAGGGCTTTCCGGGAACGGGAAAGACCGATGGCAGCCAATGTACCTGCCACTGTGGAAATGATGGTTGCCAGAATGGCAATGACGATGGTATAAACCACCGACTGCATCATGGCACTGTCAGAAAACATCTTTTCATACCACCGCAGTGAAAAACCGCTGAACTTTGTCAGGGAGCGGGAGTCGTTAAAGGAAAAGACGATGATATACAGTATGGGCAGATAGAAGAATAACGCCGTGATGCCCAAAATAAGTTTGGCGCCGATTCTGTGTCTTTTTTCTTCCACGGCTTATTCCCCCCTTCCGTTTGCTGCCGGGTCTGTGTCTACTTTTCTGGTCAGATACATGGAAATCATGATGATGACTGCCATGATCAGAGAAATGGCACTGCCGAAGTTCCAGTCGCCGCTGGTGAGGAACTGGGTTTCGATGACGTTACCGATGAGGACATACTGTCCGCCGCCCAGCAGTTTGGGAATGAAGAAGCTGGACACCGCCGGCAGGAATACCAGTGTGATACCGCTGAGAACACCGGGCAGGCTCAAAGGCAGTGTCACACGCAGGAAGCACTGCATGCGGTTTGCGCCCAGGTCGCTGGCTGCTTCCAGCAGGCTCTTGTCCATTTTCGCCAGAGAGGTATGAATCTGCAAAATCATAAAAGGAATGAAGTTATAAACCATACCTAGCACCACGGCGAATGTGGTATACATCATTTTGAAAGGTCCGATGCCGAACAGTCCCAAAAAGCTGTTCAAAAGACCATCGTCCTGCAAAATACCCACCCATGCGTAAGTACGCACCAGCATATTGATCCATGTGGGCAGTGTAATCATGAGAATCCAGAACATCTTGCTTTTTTCCGGTCCTGTCGCAATGGCATAAGCAATGGGATAGCCCAGCAGGACACAGATGATGGTGGTGAATATTGCAATAATCAGGGAGCGCTTCAATACATCCAGGAATACGGCGTCACTGAAGAATCTGCCGAAGTTTTCCAGTGTGAAGCGGAAGGTGGTCACATCGTTGCCCTCTCCGGTGAATGCGTAAAGCAAAATCATCAGCATGGGCACAACGATCATAATGGCAATCCAGACCACGTAAGGATATACCATACTGCGAAACTGTCGCATTTTTCCGCCTCCTTTCCTTACTGCTCTCTGGACATGATATGAATATCTTCGGGTTCAAAAATCAGACCAACTTCTTCCCCTACTTCATGTTTGTCCGTGGTATCTACTTTATATTCATACCCCTTGGTGGCAAAGGTGACATCGTAAATGCCGGGGGTGATGTTTTCGGGATCGAAGTCATATTTGACATCGGTGATTTCAACAGGCATGTCGTCTTCCAGAGAGTATGCGGAAGCGTTTGCCCATGTTTTCAGGTCTGTATCCAAAGCGATGGATTCCTGAATTTCGTCTGCCTTTTTGAAGAAGTTCACAGCGAAGATATATTCTTCATTTTCTTCACTGGTGACACGGTTTTCATCCTTCACGATCATGTTCACCGTTACGGATGTACCAGCCGCTGTGGAGAAGGTTACGGGGTAAGTGCCGTTTTCCTTTTTGATGTTGTACTTCACTTCTTTGATGGAGATGAGCTCGTCCTCATCGGGGTTCCACGCCTGGGCGTCGGCACGGGCAATGATGGTTGCTTCATCCAGTTCTTCTACGTCGTCCACATCCAGATAGAAGTCGTTGGCAGACATTTTTTCGTTTGCCGCTTCGTTGAATACAGGCTGGTCATTGGATACCTGCATTTTTACGGTGATTTCTGTACCCACTTTGGTTTCCACCATGGTTTCATAGTGTACACCTTTGAACAGTACGGATTTGACAACGCCTTTCAGCTTGCCCTGTTCTCTGGGTACGATATCCAAGTCTTCGGGACGGATGACAACGTCAACCACTTCATTTTTCTCAAAGCCGTCGTCCACGCAGTCGAATTTTCTGCCTTCAAACATAACTTTGTAATCATCCAGCATGACGCCTTCGATGATGTTACTTTCGCCGATGAAGTTTGCAACGAATTCATTGACAGGTTCGTTGTAAATATCTGTGGGGCTGCCGATCTGCTGGATTTCCCCGTCTTTCATAACAACGATCTTGTCGGACATTGTCAGAGCTTCTTCCTGGTCGTGGGTAACGAAAATGAATGTGATACCCACTTCCTGCTGGATTTTTTTCAGTTCGTGCTGCATTTCCTGACGCAGCTTCAGGTCCAGTGCCCCCAGAGGTTCGTCCAGAAGCAGTACGCTGGGTTCGTTTACCAATGCTCTTGCGATGGCAACACGCTGCTGCTGACCGCCGGACATTTCTGTCACGTTCTTGTCAGCGAAATCTTCCAGATTCACCAGCTTCAGCATACGTTTTACTTTCTGTTCGATGATGTCCTTGGGTTCTTTTTTGATTTTCAGACCAAAGGCGATATTGTTATATACGTTCATGTGGGGGAACAGGGCGTATTTCTGGAATACGGTGTTGATCTCCCGTTTATAAGGAGGGATTTTGCTGATGTCCTCTCCGTCGAAGAGAACTGTACCTTCGTTTGGTGTCAGGAAACCACCCAGAATACGCAGCAGCGTGGTCTTCCCGCAGCCGCTGGGGCCCAGCAGTGTCACAAACTCATTTTCATAGATGTCCAGATTGACACCTTTCAGTACCAGTTTGCCGTCAAATTCCTTGACGATATTTTTAAACTGAATCAGTTTCTTTTTCATCGGCGGCTACTCCTTTTTCTTGTCACTTTTTCAGAACAGCGGCGGTGTGGAAACCCAGATGACCTTTGCCGTTGTTTTTTTCTCATTTTTCAGGTAATGGCGGTTCTTGCCGGAGAGATAGAATGTTTCCCCCTTGTGGATCACATGGCTCTCCTCGCCGCAGACCAGCGTCACGCAGCCCTCCGCCACATAGCCGAATTCCTCACCGCTGTGGGGGTCCATCACAAAGGATTCCCCGCCCTGAGGCAATTCCACCATGATCGGTTCCATTTCGTTTTTCTGTGTATTGGGCACGATCCAATGCACCGTATAATTTTCCCGCTCATCCACAAAAAAGTCCTTTTTGTGGAAAACGATCTGCTCCTCCTTGTCCTCCCGGAAAAATTCCGAAAGACTGCTGCCCAAAGCCTCTACGATGTCGTTGAGGGTGGCAATGGAAGGAGAGGTCAGATTTCGCTCCATCTGGGAGAGAAATCCCTTTGTCAGCTCACTGCGGCTGGCCAGTTCTTCCAGCGTCAGACCCTTCTGGATTCTGAGCTGTTTGATCTTGTGGCCGATATCCATAAATAACACCTCGTTGTGTAGAAATACTAAACTTTCTGATTATTTTTACGAAACCTAAATCATTATACATCTTTTGTCATGAAAAGCAAGAGAAAATAAACAAAAAATTTCATTTATTAAACTTTTTGACATTTTGCGGCAAAAAGTCCTCTCAAAAGAAACCAAAATTGTACGGTTCCACGACAGCCGGAAAACCCAGACTTTACGCAGATTTTACAGAAACCAAGTGCAGGCGGAAGTTTTCCAATACCAAACGAAAATATCAGAATTTCTAAACTGCATTTTCCCCAAAAAACTGTCTTTCTCCATCTCTTTAGGGCAGGCTGGACAGCCAAAAGAAAAATACTCATGAAAAAAAATCAGCAAATCCACTGTTTTTTTCTGTATTGATGAAAATACAATCTATTTTCATATGCAAATTCACATGTTTTTTTATACATACAATTTATTTTGCGTGAATTTCGCACAAAAAATTCGCCTTTTCCCATGTACAAAAAGCCATACAATCCATGTCCGCCACCCATTGACAAACAAGCGTCTGATGTGGTTTCATAAGTATCAAATCTATTCCACAGATTGATACAAAAGAGAATGTTTGTTATGAATGTAAGACACAAAGGAGGAAACAAGTATGGTGCGTTATGCGAAAAGAATGGAACAACTGACGAATTCCGATATCGGCGATCTGCTGAAACTGATTGCAAGACCCGATATTATTTCCTTCGCAGGCGGTCTGCCCGCAGCAGAACTGTTTCCCGTAGACCAGCTCCGTCAGGCGTGCGACGCTGTCATGGAGGAAATGGGGAAAGTAGCCTGTCAGTATTCTTCTACAGAAGGCTTCCCTGCACTGCGGGAAAAAATCGCTGAGCGAATGAAAGCCAAAAATAATATTGAAACGGATGCGGACCATATTCTGGTGACCAGCGGTTCTCAGCAGGGTCTGGATTTCTCCGCCCGTGTATTTGTAGATAAAGGCGACGTGATCCTGATGGAAAGCCCTTCCTATCTGGGTGCCATCAATGCTTTCAAAGCATGTGAACCCACTTTCATGGAAGTGCCTACAGACGAAGGCGGTATGGTGATGGAAGAACTGGAAAAAATCCTGGCAACCACACCTAACGTAAAGATGATCTATGTCATCCCCGATTTCCAGAACCCCACCGGCAGAACATGGACACTGGAACGCCGTCACAAATTCATGGAAATCATCAATAAATATGAAATCCCCGTTATCGAAGATAACCCTTACGGCGAACTGCGTTTTGAAAACGAAAACATGCCTGCTCTGAAATCTCTGGATACCAAAGGGCTGGTTGTATTCTTAGGTACCTTCTCCAAGATTCTGGTACCTGGCTATCGTCTGGGCTGGGTTTGCGCTTCCGACGAAATCCTGTCTATGTTTAACTTCATCAAACAGGGTGCGGACTTGCAGACACCTACCGTTACCCAGCTGGAAGCCAACAAATATATGGAAATGTTCGACCTGGACAAACATGTTGACACCATCCGCGAACTGTACAAACACAGACGTGACGTGATGATGAAAACCATGGAAGAAACATTCCCCAAAGAAGCAAAATTCACACATCCCGACGGCGGTCTGTTCACATGGGTAGAACTGCCCGAATACATCGACACCCGTAAAATGGCACTGCAGTGTCTGGAAAAGAAAGTTGCCTACGTTCCCGGCGGCTCCTTCTTCCCCAACGGCGGTCATGAAAACTGCTTCCGCATGAACTATTCCTGCATGCCTGACGACAAGATCGTAGAAGGCGTCAAAGCCATCGCAGAAGTCATCAAAGCAAACTTGAAATAATCTATCTTATTAAAGGATACACTAAGTCCTCCGCTGTGCCGCATACAGCGAAGGACTTTTCGTGTATAGCCTCGGCTGCTGCCCCTTCCCCTTTGGGCAGCGGCTATTTTTTTGCATCTGCGTTGTTTCTGACCGCCTCCCGTGTTAAAATACAGAAAACAACACACCCATTTTGAAGGAGGCTTTGCCATGGGACCCTCAAAACGCATACAACAATATCGAAAACCCCTGCTGATCGGCATGGTCCTGTTCAGCTGTATCGTAGGCGGCTGCCTGTTTCCCATCGTCAACTGCAACCCGGAAAATCCCGTGGAAACAAGTCTGGTCATGAAAACCATCATCCTGCTGTCTGTTTTCATATTTTATACAGAACTGGGCATGCTCCAAGCAGCCCTGTTTCCCAATGGCTCCATAGGCTTTGCGGCAGCCCTGAATCTGGGGATGACAGTCCTTGGGCTCATTTTCCGCTATCTGCTGGAATACGGGGAAGTTTCCAACACCTATAACTTCACGGCTGCCAATGTGGCACTGCATTTGTTTGCCCTGACCATTTTGCCCCTGATGACCTACATTTCCCGAAAACAAAAATCCTGATTGCAATTTCCAAAAGCTTTCTGCCTTCTGAGGCAGAGGGCTTTTTTTGTAAAAAAGGCAAAAGCTGTTATTTTTTTCGCAATCTTTTTTCTTTCTGCCCAATGCCTATTGGTGAAAAATGCCCTTTTTCCCAGAACTGTATAAAAAACCATACAATGTGACAAAAACCATTTCACACAAAACCTGCTGCACAGGCGAAAACGTGAAGAAATTCGTCTTTTTCCCAATTCTTTTGAGCAAAAATTAATAGCTTTCTTTTGAAAGTTCCCATTGACTTTGTGTATTATTTGTGTTTTAATAAAGAAAAGGGGTTATTTTTTAGTAATTTGTCTGATATGCCCTCCCTTTTCGGCAGCATGTCAGACAGCGACTTGAAACTATTATTTATCAATTTCTATTACATAAGGAGGAATTTTACATGGTACAGTATGCAAACAGAATGGATCTCTTAAAAGGTTCCGAAATCAGAGAATTGCTGGCGCTGACATCCAAACCCGACATCATTTCCTTTGCCGGTGGTATGCCCGCTCCTGAACTGTTCCCTTGTGAAGGCGTTAAACAGGCTTGTATCAAAGTTATGGACGAAGTTGGTCAGGTTGCTCTGCAGTATACATCCACAGAAGGTCTGCCTTCTCTGCGTGAAAAACTGGTTGCTAGAATGAAAGCAAAAAATAACATCGATACAGATATCGATCACGTGCTGATCACCAGCGGCTCTCAGCAGGGTCTGGATTTCTCCGCTCGTATCTTCCTGAACCCCGGCGACGTTGTTCTGCTGGAAAGCCCTTCCTACCTGGGTGCTGTAAACGCATTCAAAGCTTGTGAACCTAAATTCATCGAAGTTCCTACAGACGATGACGGTATGATCACAGAAGAACTGGAAAAAATCCTGGCTACAACAGAAAACGTAAAAATGATCTACGTTATCCCCGACTTCCAGAACCCTACAGGTAAAACATGGTCTCTGGAAAGACGTCATAAATTCATGGATATCATCAACAAATATGAAATCCCTGTAATCGAAGACAACCCTTACGGCGAACTGCGTTTCGAAGGCGAAAACATGCCTTCCCTGAAATCCCTGGATACCAAAGAACTGGTTGTATTCCTGGGCACATGCTCCAAGATCCTGGCTCCTGGTCTGCGTATCGGCTGGATCTGCGCATCCAAAGAAAACCTGGTTAAATACAACTTCATCAAACAGGGTGCTGACCTGCAGTCCTCCACAATCGACCAGCTGATCGCTGACAGATTCCTGGATATGTACGATCTGGACGAACACGTTGAAAAGATCAAAGACGTATATCGTAAGAGACGTGACGTTATGCTGAAAACAATGGAAGAAACATTCCCTAAAGAAGTGAAATTCACACATCCCGAAGGCGGTCTGTTCACATGGTGCGTACTGCCCGAATACATGGATGCAAAAGTACTGGCTAAACAGTGCCTTGAAAAGAAAGTTGCTTACGTTCCCGGCGGCAGCTTCTTCCCTAACGGCGGCAAAGAAAACCACTTCCGTCTGAACTACTCCTGCATGCCTGAAGACAAGATCAAAGAAGGTATCACAAGAATTGCAGAAGTTCTGAAAGCGAACCTGAAATAAGTCTTCCCGGATCGAAGATTCATTCTAAAACAAGACAAAAGAGCGGATATCGCGAAAGCGGTATCCGCTTTTTTTGTTTTTGGATAACGAAATGAGGGGACAAAAAAGCCGAAATCCTTATCATGCCAAAGGATTTTGGCTTTCTTATGATATTGAGATTTTATTTGATATATTTTCTTCTGAAGAGAACCAGCTTTTGCACTTTCCCTTAAGAAATAAAACCAATGTTTTCTTAAGGGGAAGTTTCTTTTTTAATCCTACTTTTTTTGTATTGTTTTTTTCAAAAATGTGCTATAATAACGGACAAATATCTTTGTGCCGAAAACCCTTTGGCACGCATCTGAAAGGAGTGTATTTCCATGAAAGTGGCTTTGATACAAATGCAGGTAGCATCTTCCCCTGGGGAAAATTTACAGACTGCCCGTGCCCATCTGAAAGACGCGGCGGCTGGCGGCGCGGACATTGCCGTACTGCCGGAAATGTTCTGTTGTCCTTACGAAACCCCCAATTTCCCCCGCTTTACCCAGAAGGAAGGCGGCGAAATCTGGCAGGCATTATCGGATATGGCAAAGGAAAACAGCCTGTATCTGGTGGCTGGTTCCGTGCCCGAGGACGATGGCGGCAAGACTTACAACACATCTTATGTATTCGACCCCACAGGCAAGTGCATCGCCAAACACCGGAAAGTCCATCTTTTTGACATCGACGTCAAAGGCGGCCAGCGTTTCATGGAATCGGAAACACTCACCGCCGGCGACAGCCTTACCACATTCGACACCCCATGGGGAAAAATGGGGCTATGCATCTGCTACGACATTCGTTTTCCCGAATGGATGCGGCTTATGGCACTGGAAGGAGCGAAAGCTGTTTTCATCCCTGCCGCTTTCAATATGACCACTGGTCCTGCCCACTGGGAACTGTCTTTCCGGGCACGGGCGCTGGATAACCAGATTTATCTCTTTGGCTGCGCTCCCGCAAGGGACATGGAGGCATCCTATCATTCTTGGGGGCACTCCATTGCCACAAACCCTTGGGGCGAAGTCATGGCACAATTAGACGAAACCGAAGGCATTCTCTTTGCTCATGCGGATTTTGAACGGGAAGATGCCATTCGTGACCAATTGCCCCTGCTCCGCCACCGCCGTGTGGACTTGTACGAGCTGCGGGAAATCAAGAAATGAGGTGTAATATGAAGAAAGAAACCATTTACCTGGCAGGCGGCTGCTTCTGGGGAACAGAAAAATATATGGAAATGGTGCCCGGCGTACTCTCCACCCGTGTGGGCTACGCTTTGGGCAAGCAGAAGGGCGTGGAACAGAAAGTATGGGACACCGTCACTTATGAGGAAGTCTGCAACCACAGCGGTCACGCCGAAACAGTGGAAGTTGTTTTTGACGCAGACGAAACCACACTGACCAACATTTTGCAGGAATATTTCTACACCATCGACCCCACTTCTCTGGGCAGACAGGGGGCAGACTTCGGCATCCAGTACCGCACCGGCATTTACAGCCTGACAGAAGACCAGCAGAAAGTGGCAGCAGAAGCTTTGGCGGAACTTCAGACCAAATACGACCGCCCTGTGGTGGTGGAAAACCTGCCTTTGCTGCAATTTATTCCCGCAGAGGAATACCATCAGAAATATCTCACCAAAAACCCCGGCGGCTACTGCCATATCAATTTTGCCAAAATCGAAAAGGAAAAGGCTCGCTGCATCAATCCCGAGGACTACAAAGTCATGACAAAGGAAGAAATGCGGGAAAACCTCACAGAAATGCAGTACAACGTGACCCAGCAGAACGCCACAGAACCCCCTTTCCAGAACGAATTCTGGGATAAGGAAACACCGGGGCTGTATGTGGACATCACTTCCGGTGAGCCCATGTTCTCCTCCAAGGATAAATTCATTTCCGCCTGCGGCTGGCCTGCTTTCGCCAAGCCCATTGACCCCAATGCCATCAATGAATATGATGACCTTTCTCTGAACCGTATTCGTACGGAAGTCCGCAGCCGGGTAGGCAATGCCCATCTGGGACATGTATTCGACGATGGTCCCGCAGAACTGGGCGGCATGCGCTACTGCATCAACAGTGCAGCCCTGCGCTTCATCCCCAAAGAGGACATGGAAAAGGAAGGCTACGGCGCTTTCCTGCCTTATGTGGAGGAAGATGCATAAAAAATCCCTCTTTTTCCCTTTTTCCTTCGGAAAAGACGGAAACAAGGTTGTGTTTTTCCCAAAAACAGGCTACAATAAAGGACAGGTGAAATAACGCAATTTTGCATAAAGGAGAGATTCTAGTGGATTTGAACACCGTAAAATCAATTTACCGCAACACAGCGGACTATGCCAATAAAGAAGTGACACTGGGCGGCTGGATCCGTACCATGCGTGTATCCAAAAATTTCGGCTTCATCGAACTGAACGACGGTTCTTTCTTCAAAAACATCCAGATCGTTTTTGAAGCAGATACGCTGTCCAACTATGCCGAAATCACAAAACTGGGTGTTGGCGCTGCCATCATCGTCAAAGGCCTGCTGGTGGAAACACCCGAAGCAAAACAGCCCTTTGAAGTAAAGGCACAGGAAATCGCCATCGAAGGCACTTCCACTCCTGACTACCCTCTGCAGAAAAAACGTCACAGCGTAGAATTCCTGCGCCAGATCGCTTATCTGCGTCCCAGAACAAACATGTTCTCCGCAACATTCCGTGTGAGAAGCTTGATTGCATATGCAATCCATCAGTTCTTCCAGGGCAAAGGCTTTGTATACGCACATACTCCCATCATCACCGGCAGCGACTGCGAAGGCGCTGGGGAAATGTTCCGCGTTACCACACTGGACCTGAACAACCTGCCTAAGAAAGAAGACGGCACTGTAGACTTCTCCAAAGACTTCTTCGGCAAAGAAACAAACCTGACAGTAAGTGGTCAGCTTTCCGCTGAAACATTTGCCATGGCATTCCGCAATGTTTACACATTCGGTCCCACATTCCGTGCAGAAAACTCCAACACCGCGCGTCATGCTGCGGAATTCTGGATGATCGAGCCCGAAATGGCTTTCGCTGATCTGGAAGACAACATGGAAGTGGCAGAAGAAATGCTGAAATATATCATTCAGTATGTACTGGACAACGCACCCGAAGAAATGGAATTCTTCAACAGCTTCGTGGACAAAGGTCTGCTGGACAGACTGCATAACATCCTGAACAACGACTTTGGCCGTGTGACATACACAGAAGCCGTTGATCTGCTCATCAAATCCGGCAAGAAATTCGAATACCCCGTATCCTGGGGCATCGACCTGCAGACAGAACACGAACGCTATCTGACAGAAGAAATCTTCAAAAAACCTGTATTCGTTACAGACTATCCTAAGGACATCAAAGCGTTCTACATGCGCATGAACGATGACAACAAGACCGTTGCCGCTATGGACCTCTTGGTTCCCGGCGTTGGCGAAATCATCGGCGGCAGCCAGAGAGAAGAACGTCTGGAACTGTTGGAAAAACGTATGGACGAACTGGGTCTGAAAAAAGAAGACTACTGGTGGTATCTGGATCTGCGCAAATACGGCGGCACCAGACACTCCGGTTATGGTCTGGGCTTCGAACGTGCGGTAATGTACCTGACAGGTATGAGCAACATCCGTGACGTACTGCCTTACCCTAGAACTGTGAAGAACGCAGAATTCTAATTCTGATAAAGAAAAAACAACAAACAGCTGGAATCCTTACCATAAAGGGTTCCAGCTGTTTTCTTTTATCAGGGCTGTTTTCTTTCAGAACAACGGTACCAGCTGTTTCCCATACCAAAATACATACCCTTTTTTCAAAAAATCCCCCTCTATCTCCCATTTTCACAGCATATTTTCCCATTTCACGCACTCATATACACCGTATATAAATGTATATATGCTATTTTCATGCATAATTCAGCAATTTTATATGCTGCATATAGATGCACCCCTTTCCTTTCTTGCACTTTTCACAAAACCATTTCTTTCCAAACCCACTGTATCCCTTGTACTTATTGGGATATTACCCAAAATTTGCCACCTATTTTCGTTCTGTACCACCAATTCCCCGAACTTGTATAAATATGCGTATTTTTATTGACTTTCCCGTATAAACATTTATAATAATACCATAACATTCAGCAAATCAAAGGAAATGAGGTATGTTTATGCCATACAAAGTATACATCGACGGGCAGGCAGGCACCACAGGCTTACAGCTCCAAGAAAAGCTGTCCCACCACGACGGCGTGGAACTGCTGCTCATCGCGGAAGAAAAAAGAAAAGACGAAGCCGAACGGAAACGGCTTATGAATCTGGCGGATGTGGTTTTCCTTTGCCTGCCTGACGCGGCAGCAAAAGAAGCCGTGAAGCTGGTGGAAAATCCCAATACCTGCATCATTGATGCCAGCACCGCTCACAGAACGGCAGAAGGTTGGACTTATGGTTTCCCGGAACTTTCTCCGGCACACAGAGAAGCCATCATCCACTCCAAACGCATTGCAAACCCCGGCTGCCACGCCACAGGGTTCATTGCGGCGGCATATCCACTGGTGCATCTGGGCATCGTTGCTCCCGATTATCCCTTCACCGCTCACAGCCTCACAGGCTACAGCGGCGGCGGCAAATCCATGATTGCCGAATACGAAGCAGAGGAACGCTCCTACCAGTTCGACAGCCCCAGACAGTACGGTCTTTCTCAGATGCATAAACATCTGCCGGAAATGCAGCATGTCACCGGCATCACACAGCCCCCTGTGTTCATGCCCATTGTCTGCGACTTCTACAGCGGCATGGCAACCTGCATTCCCCTGCACACCAACCTGTTCCAGAAGAAAGTCACCAAGGCGGAACTTGTGGCAATGCTGCAGGACTACTACAAGGGACATCCCCTCATTTCCGTGGAAGATACGGACGTTGGTTTCTTAGCAGCCAACGAGATCAGAAATACCAACAAGCTGAAACTTTACATTGAGGGCAATGACGACAGAATGACCCTCATCAGCGTATTTGACAACTTAGGCAAAGGCGCTTCCGGCGCGGCAGTACAGAACATGAATCTGGTACTGGGTCTGCCGGAAACCACCGGTTTGATTTGATAGAGCCTTACAAAAGAAAGGATGAAATACTTATGAAGAAGATCACAGGCGGCGTTACTGCCCCCAAAGGTTTTACGGCCGCAGGCATCCATTGCGGCATCCGCAACAATCAGACAAAAAAAGATCTGGCGCTGCTTTACAGCGAAGTTCCCTGCAACGCAGCAGCTGTTTATACACAGAATAAAGTTTATGGCGCACCCATCACCGTCACAAAAGCAAACATTGCCGACGGTATGGCACAGGCCATGATCTGCAACAGCGGCAACGCCAACACCTGCAACGCTGACGGCGTGGAAAAAGCAGAAATGATGTGCGAAATGACCGCAAAGGCTTTGGGCATTTCCCCCAAAGACATCATCGTTGCTTCCACAGGTGTTATCGGTATGACACTGAACATTGAACCCATTGCATCCGGCATCCCCAAACTGGCACCCATCCTGTCCAAGGAAGGTCACGCGGACGCGGTGGAAGCCATCATGACCACAGACACCAAACCCAAGGAAGAAGCTTACGAAATCGAAATCGGCGGCAAAACCGTTTCCATCGGTGCCATGGCAAAAGGCAGCGGCATGATCCACCCCAACATGGCAACCATGCTGGGCTTTTTGACCACAGACTGTGCCATCACCACACCTATGCTGCAGAAAGCACTGAAACTGGCTGTGGACGACACATTCAATATGGTCAGCGTAGACGGTGACACTTCCACCAACGACATGGTTTCCATCATGGCAAACGGTCTGGCAGAAAACCCCGTCATCGACAGCGAAGGCGCAGACTTCGACGCTTTCCTTTTGGTTGTAAAAGAAATCTGCACTTCCATGGCGAAGAAAATCGCTGGCGACGGCGAAGGTGCCACAAAACTGGTAGAATGCAGCGTACACCACGCACCCGACACCAAACTGGCAAAAGCCATTTCCAAATCCATCATCACTTCCAGCCTTACAAAGGCTGCCATGTTCGGCGCTGACGCCAACTGGGGACGTATCCTTTGTGCCATCGGCTACACCGAAGGTGATTTTGCCGTAGACACCATTTCCGTTACCATTTCTTCTCCCAAAGGTGAAATTTTGGTATGTGAAAAAGGCGCAGGCGTTCCTTTCGACGAGGACAAAGCAAAAGAAATTCTCCTGCAAGAAGAAATCCACATTGACGTGGATATGCAGCAGGGGGACGGCGAAGCCACCGCTTGGGGCTGCGACCTGACATACGATTACGTGAAAATCAACGGCGACTACCGCACATGATGGGAGGGCAGACAACATGAAAGACATCAATACCATGAAGGCAACAGTCCTGACGGCTGCCCTGCCTTACATTCAGAAATATTACGGCAAAACCGTTGTCATCAAATACGGCGGCAACGCCATGGTTCATCCCGATTTGAAAAAAGCCGTTATGAGCGACATCATCCTCCTTTCTCTGGTAGGGATTCATGTGGTGCTCATCCACGGCGGCGGTCCGGAAATCAGCGGCATGCTGAAAAAACTGGACATTGAATCCCGCTTCGTCAACGGTCTGCGCTACACCGACAAAGAAACAGCGGAAGTGGTACAGATGGTACTGGCTGGGAAAACAAACAAAGATCTGGTTGGTCTGATCGGTCAGCTGGGGGGCAAAGCCGTTGGCCTCTGCGGCATTGACGGCTGCATGATTCAGGCGAAAAAACTGGAAGGTGATTACGGCTATGTAGGCGACATCACCAAAATCGACACCACCCCCATTGTAAACGCCATCGACAGCGGTTACATCCCCGTCGTTGCCACCGTTGGCACCGACTGCAAAGGCAATATTTACAACATCAACGCCGATACAGCAGCAGCTGAGATTGCCGGTGCACTCCACGCAGAAAACATCATCACACTGACAGACATTCGCGGTCTTATGGAAGACGTCAACGACGAAGACTCCCTCATCCCTGTGGTGCATGTGGATGAAGTGGCAAATCTGGTGGAAAAAGGCATCATCAGCGGCGGCATGATCCCCAAAGTACAGAGCTGTGAAAACGCAGTTCGTGCAGGGGTGAAAAAAGCCGTTATGATTGACGGCAGAATCGAACATTCCATACTGGTGGAAATGTTCTCTGACGAAGGTATTGGCACCATGTTTTTACCATAAAAAGAAGGAGGGAAACACATGGATTTTCAGACAGCAAAACAATATGACGACGAATACATCATCCATTCCTATGGCAGATTCCCCGTGCTCCTGACAAAAGGCAAAGGTGCCACCGTACAGGATGACACAGGCAAAACATATATCGACTTCACCAGCGGCATCGGCGTAAACGCTTTGGGCTTTTGCGACGACAGCTGGGTACAGGCGGTAAGCGCACAGCTTCAGTCTTTGCAGCACACTTCCAACCTGTATTACACAGAGCCCTGCATTCAGGCAGCGAAACTCCTCTGTGAAAAAAGCGGCATGAAAAAAGTATTTTTCGGCAACAGCGGCGCAGAAGCCAATGAAGGCGTTATCAAAGCCGCAAGAAAATACAGCTTTTTGAAATACGGCGCAAGCAGAAACAAAATCATTGCCCTGCAGAACTCTTTCCATGGCAGAACCATGGCAGCCCTTTCCGCCACCGGACAGGACGCTTACCACAATTTCTTCTTCCCCTTCGTGGATGGCTTCGTATTTGCCAAAGCAAATGACTTTGCCGACATTCT
Organism: Anaerotignum lactatifermentans; assembly: GCF_014982935.1. Taxonomy (NCBI): domain Bacteria; kingdom Bacillati; phylum Bacillota; class Clostridia; order Lachnospirales; family Anaerotignaceae; genus Anaerotignum; species Anaerotignum lactatifermentans. The sequence goes on from NZ_JADCKK010000004.1 coordinate 21,208, forward strand.
TTCCAAAATGACTGACGATGTTTGCGCGGTCATACTGGAAACCGTACAGGGGGAAGGCGGCGTGGTTCCTCTGGACAAAGAATATGTACAGGCAGTAGCCAAAGCCTGCAAGGAAAAAGACATCCTGCTCATTGTGGACGAAGTACAGACAGGCATGGGCAGAACAGGCTCCCTGTTCAGCTATCAGCAGTTTGGCATCCAGCCTGACCTGGTATCCTGTGCAAAGGGTCTGGGCGGCGGTCTTCCCATCGGCGCGGTGCTGTTCGGCGAAAAAACAGAAACCGTATTCGTTCCCGGCGACCACGGCTCTACTTTCGGCGGCAACCCTGTTGTATGTGCCGGTGCGGTACATATCCTGAACACCATGGACGAAGCCTTTTTGCAGGACGTACAGAAAAAAGGCGCATATCTGAAAGAAAAAATTGAAAAAATGCCTCACGTTGAAAACGTGGCAGGTCTGGGCATGATGCTGGGCATCCAGTTGGATGTGGAAGCAAAACCCGTTATCAACGCTTTGCTGGAAGCAGGACTTTTGGTACTTTCCGCAAAGACCAAAATCCGTCTGCTGCCTCCTCTGACCATCACACAGGAGGAACTGGACAAAGGGCTTACCATTTTGGAACAGACACTGGCTTCACTTTGATTGAGAAAGGAAGATAATATATGAAACATTTTCTGAAACTTTTAGACCTGACAACAGAAGAAATTCTGGAACTGCTGGACCTGGCAGACCAGTTGAAATTACAGAAAAAACAGGGCATTGAACACCCTATCCTGAAAGGCAAAACACTGGGCATGATTTTTGAAAAATCCTCCACCAGAACCCGTGTATCCTTTGAAACAGGCATGTATCAGCTGGGCGGTCATGCGCTGTTCATCAGCTCCAAAGACGCACAGATCGGTCGTGGCGAACCTACAGAAGACACCGCAAGAGTTCTGTCCCGGTATCTGGACGGCATCATGATCCGTACTTTTGAACAGGAAGAAGTGGAAACACTGGCAAAATACGGCTCCATCCCCATCATCAACGGTTTGACAGACTTCTGCCATCCCTGTCAGGTTATGGCTGACCTGCAGACCATCCGGGAACACAAAGGCAAACTGGAAGGGCTGAAAATGTGCTACATCGGCGACGGCAACAACATGGCAAACTCCCTCATCGTGGGCGGTCTGAAAGTTGGCATGTCCGTAAGTATTGCCTGCCCCAAAGATTACCAGCCTCATAAAGACGTTCTGGACTTTGCGGCACAGTACGGCGATAAATTCCAGATGACAGAAAGCCCTCTGGAAGCTGCGAAAAATGCTGACGTTGTCCTGACAGACGTTTGGGCATCCATGGGTCAGGAAAGCGAACAGAAGATCAGAGAAGCTGCTTTCGCAGGCTTCCAGGTAAACGACGAACTGATGGCAGTAACAAACGAAGGCTGTATGGTACAGCATTGCCTGCCTGCTCACAGAGGCGAAGAAATTACAGCGGAAGTATTCGAAGCACACGCTGACGAAATCTTCGACGAAGCAGAAAACCGTCTGCACGCACAGAAAGCGATTCTGGTAAAACTGATGGCAGACTGATAAACCACACCCTGTCGTCAAAGACTCATTTCATTCAAGCCTTTGACGAGTAGACAGAAGTATAAAGCCGAAGTTCCATCAGCTAAAAGCCTTGAAACTTCGGCTTTTCCCCTTGGGATTCCATTCGGGGAACCCCACACCGCAAGAGATGCGGACAGCCATTTATGGCTGGCATTTGCGAAGCAAATGTGTTGACCCCTTCGTTCCCCAAGCCCTTCAGCGTTTTTGAAAAAAGTATAAAACTTCGTTTTTCGACATACCAAAACCACCGAAAACAGTATGTTTCCGGTGGTTTTTCTATTTTCTTTCGGCGCAGTTTGCAGAACAAAATCACCCCCACCAATGCATCCAAACCTTGCATAAAATGGGACTTTTGCAGCAGGGTTTTTTGTGTGTTGTATGCCCGAAATACCGGCATTTGCGCCTATTTCCCTATCGTTTGCAGGGTTTTTTATTTTTTTTTGGAAAAATTAGAAAAAATCCGTTGACAAACGCCAAAATTCTGTTATAATGATATCAAACAGTAAATGATAATAATTATCAATTAAGAAATATTTTTAGTGTGTAAGGAGGAAACTATTATGATGAATCTGAAAGGTACAAAAACTGAAGCCAACCTGATGGCAGCATTCGCTGGTGAATCCCAGGCAAGAAACAAATACACATATTACGCAAGCAAAGCAAAAAAAGAAGGCTATGAACAGATCGCAGCTCTGTTCCTGGAAACAGCCAACAACGAAAAAGAACACGCAAAAATCTGGTTCAAACTGCTCCATGACGGCGCTGTGCCTTCCACAGCTGAAAACCTGCTGGACGCTGCACAGGGCGAAAACTACGAATGGACAGACATGTACGCTACATTTGCGAAAGAAGCAAGAGAAGAAGGCTTTGACCGCATTGCTTACCTGTTTGAAGCAGTCGGTCAGATCGAAAAACATCACGAAGAACGTTACCGCAAACTGCTGGAAAACGTTGAAGGCGGTCTGGTATTCTCCAGAGATGGCGACATGATCTGGCAGTGCGCTAACTGCGGCCACATCCACGTTGGCAAACAGGCACCTCAGGTTTGCCCCGTTTGCGAACACCCTCAGGCTTACTTCCAGATCGAAGCAAGAAACTACTAATTCTAAAAACCTTGATACTCTCTTATCCCAATTTTTCATAGAACACTAAAAAAACGACGGTATTTATACCGTCGTTTTTTTCTGTACTTTGTTATGGAGCATCCACGCACAGGTCAAAGCGCAGAGGGCAAGCACGCCGCCGCCCAGCCCCAACAGGCGCATATCCAGTTTTTCCACGATGGCGCTGCCGCAGACAGAGCCGAAAGCAATGCCGAAGTTAAAGGAAAAAGAATTGGTGGACGCCGCCAATGTGATGGCGCCGGGATATTCCGCCGTGGCAATGTTCAGCACATTGACCTGTATGGGGGAATTTTGCAGATACATCAAAAGACCAATGGCAAAAATCACTGCCATCCCTGCCACAGGGTTTCCCAATGCCACAGGCAGGAGAAACATACATGCCGCCAGGGCAACATACGTGAACCGCAGTTTATAAATGCCGTTTTTCAGTGCCATACGACCGGAAATCAGGTTGCTGAAAAGCACCATGACCCCGAACAGCAGCAGCACAAAACTGATATACTGGGCAGGAATCCCCACATAGTCCTCAAACACAGGTGTCAGATACGTATATAACACATAAGAAGCAGAAGCGCCAAAGAATACCGTCAGGATGCTCAGCAGGATGCGGCTGTCTTTCAGCAGGACAAACTGCTGCATGATGCCGGAAGGCACTTTTTCATGTTTTCTGGGCAGAGAAACGAACATGAGCGCCAGCACCAAAATGCTGCACAGGGTAATGCCCACAAAAGCTGCCTGCCAGCTCAGTACGTGGCTGATGGTGGTGCCAATGGGCACGCCGAAAATAGATGCCAGAGAAAATCCCGCGAATACCCAGGAAACCACCGTTGCCCGATGCTCCAGAGAGGAAATATCCGGCACAAATGTCATGGAAACGGAAATGAGGGTGCCGGAAACGATGGACAGCAATATTCTCGCCGCCGCCAGCAAAGGATAACTGGGGGCAATGGCGCAAAGGAAATTCCCCACAACAAATACCACCGTCAGGGAAATGATGAGGGCAAACCGATGGAACCGCCCTGCCAGAGCCGCCGTAAAAGGCGTTCCCACAGCGTAAACAAAGGCAAACATGGAAACCAGAGAACCGGCAGTGGTCAGGGATACGGACAGCCCTTCGGAAATATCCGGCAATATCCCCACAATGATAAATTCGCTGGTGCCCAGTGCAAAACTCAGTAAAATCAAAGCAATGACAGGCATGGTGAATACCTTTTCTTTTTTTGGCATGATGCTTCTTCCTTTCTTCTTTCCAAATCCTGTATGATTATAGTCATCTGCCCTTCTGCCGTCAAGGAGGAAAATCCCGTGTTTTTTCTTGGAAAACGCCGTTATTTTTATGGAATCTGCCTATCCCTTGGCAAAAATATGGCTTTTCCCTTGCAAAAGATGCGGGCTTTTCGTACAATCTACCCGTACACACTTTTTTATGGAAAGGACTGTTTTTATGCAGCAAATCATATTGGCATCCAATTCTCCCCGGAGAAAAGAACTGCTGTCCATGCTTTCTGTGCCCTTCACCGTACAGGAAAGCCATGTGGACGAACGTGCATTGGAGGAAGCAGACAGAAAAGCCGGCATCCGCCGCACCCCTGCGGAACAGGCATCATTTATGGCAGAAGCCAAAGGCACAGACGTAAGCCGCACCGCTCCCGCAAATTCCATCATCATTGCCGCCGACACCATGGTGGCAGAGGGGGACACCATCCTCCACAAACCCAAGGACAAAGCCGACGCCAAAGCCATCCTCACCCATCTTTCCGGCAAAAGCCACATGGTTTTCACAGGCTTATGCGTCATTTACAAAGACGCGGAGGGCAAAGAAACGGTACACGCCCAGACCATCGGCACAAAAGTGGTGTTCCGCCCTTTGACGGAGGAAGAAATGGACGCATACATTGCCACAGGGGAACCCATGGACAAAGCCGGCGCTTACGGCATACAGGGCAAAGGTTCCCTGCTGGTGGAACGGATGGAAGGCGACTACTTCAACGTGGTGGGGCTGCCTTTGACTGCCCTTTACGAAGAACTGCGGGCGCAAGGCATTTCTCTCATGGAAAACTGGAAATAAAAAACAGGGATTTTCCTTGATTTCTTAAGGGGAATTGCGACAGCTGTCTTCATAAGAAAACATAACAAATTAAATTCGAACAAACAAAGAAAGTCAAAATCCTTTGTTATGATAAGGATTTTGGCTTTCTTTGTTTTCTTATGAAGATGCCCCTAAATTCCGGCGTTTTTATGTCCCGATAAACCATCCCCAAAAGGAGGTTTTTCTGCCATTTTTTCCAAAAAACCAACTGCTTTCTCATTCCTTTTGGAAAAATCTTATCAATTTCTTTATATTGCATGCAAATAGTTGACAGCGCAACGAATTTAGAAGTATACTGTATTTGTTGCAGACGCAACTAATTTTGACTTATCCACAGAATATGCTGAGGCGGCAGCCATTTCTGTTTGATGTTATCCACATTTCCACCGCCACTACCCACAGGAGGTACTCATGGAGAAAAAAAATCTGCGTTATTCCATCAACGCGTCAGCCATCAGCCGGTATGCCAACCGGAATTTCGACCTTTGTCTGCGGCATCTTCCCATCAGCAGCGGACAGCAGTTTTTCCTGCTGCGCATCTACGAAAATCCCGGCATTCCCCTGAACGGTCTGGCACAGCTGGGCTTTTTTGACAAAGGCACCGTCAGCCGCGGTGTGCAAAAGCTGGAGGAAGCCGGCTACATCACCGTTATCACCGATGAGAACGACAGACGATGCCGGAAATTATTCGTCACCCCCGCCGCTGCGCCCATCATCGAAACGCTGCTGAATGCCAGAGAAGAATGGAACTCTGCCCTGACAGAAGGCATGACAGACGAAGAATGTCTGCTCATCAATAAACTCATGAAACAAATGGTACAAAATGCCCAAACCTACATTGCCAAAAAGGAGGAGGAAGTCACATGCAGCAAAGAACACTGACAATGGAGGGAGAAAACCCTTTGGGTGTACGCCCCATTAAAGGACTGTTATTCTCTTTTTCCATCCCTGCCATCATTTCCTGTCTGGTCAACTCCGTGTATAACATCGTCGACCAGATTTTCATCGGTCAGGGTGTCGGCTATCTGGGGAACGCCGCTACCACCATTGCTTTCCCTCTGATGACCATCATCATGGCTTTTGCCACCCTCATCGGCTCCGGCGGCAGCGCTTACGCCGCTTTGCGACTGGGCGAAGGCAGAAAACGGGAAGCCCTTCTGACACTGAATAACCTGCTGGTCATTGCCATCGGTCTGGGTATCCTGCTGGCAGCAACTGGTCTGATTTTCCTGAAACCTATTCTGACATTGTTCGGCGCAACGGAAACCACCATGCCTTACGCCATCGACTATACATCCATCGTCCTCATGGGCGTACCTTTCAGTGTCATCAGTATTGCCCTGTCCAACATGGCACGTACAGACGGACACCCCCGTATGTCCATGTACGGCATCCTCATCGGCGCCGCACTGAACACCGTTCTGGACCCCATTTATATTTTCGTACTGGATTGGGGCGTAAAAGGCGCTGCCATCGCTACCATTACTGCGCAGTTCGTTTCCACCGTGGTGCTGTGTTACTACTTCCTGAGAAAAGGAAATATGCGCTTTACCCGCAGATATATGAAACCCGTAGGTCGTGTCTGGTATAAAATCTTCTCTCTGGGCATTTCCTCCGGTATCACTTCTTTGGTTGCCTGCATCATGCAGGTGGTCATGAACAACTCTCTGGTTTACTACGGCAATCAGACAGAAATCACCGGTGACGTTGCCCTCAGCGCCATGGGTATCGTCATGAAGATTGCCATGATTCTGGCGTCTGTATGTATCGGCTTTGGTATCGGCGCCCAGCCTATTCTGGGCTTTAACCTGGGTGCGAAAAAATACGCCCGTGTACGTCACACCTATCTCCTTGCCGTATCCATTGCCACAGGCTCCATCCTCATCGGCTGGGCTGTATGCCAGCTGGCGCCTCATCTGGTGCTGAGCCTGTTCGGGAAAGAAAATCAGACATTTACAGACTTTGCTGTACGCTGTCTGCGGATTTATCTGGGCGGTATTTTCTGTGCCGGGTTCCAGATCGTTTCCACCAACTACTTCCAGGCAACCGGTCAGCCTTTGAAAGCTTCTCTGCTTTCCATGCTCCGTCAGCTCATCCTGCTGATTCCCCTGCTGCTGATCCTGCCTTTGTTCTTCGGTCTGAATGGTCTGCTTTATGCAGGTCCCTGCGCAGACATCGGCTCTGCTGTTATTGTGGCACTGTTCATCCTGCCGGAAATGCGGAAACTGAATCGCAGAATCGCAGAAAGCCAAGGTCCTGCACTGGCTGCTTAAAGAAAACAAAAAAGCTGAAATCCTTGTCATTATAAAGGATTTCAGCCTTTTATTTTTACCATGATTTTATGAAAAATCCCCCTTTGAAAAGAGAAAAAGGAAAAGCAATGTTTTCCTAAGGGGAACTTGCTTTTCCTTTCTCTTGTTTTGCTTTCTCACGAAAGCTTGTGTAAGGGTATTTTATCAAAAAATTTCGTGGAATGCTTTTTTCTGCTGTACGGCTTCTGTGACTTCCGCCATCTTGCTTGTGTCGCCGATGAGGATGACACCGCACAGGGCATTGTTACGGAAATAGTATTTTTCCAGTGTGAGTTTCTTATCGTCACGGATTTCCAGTGTTTTGTATGTGACGTCTTCTTTTGTACCAACGTCACCAATGGAATATACGGAAGTGTTCAGGGCGTTCAGTGTCATGCCCTGTGTCTGAGGCACATAAGGCAGGCTGTCGCCAGCTGCGTTTGCACCGGCAATGCGACCCATTTCCATTGCTACAGGCCAGATTGCGATGTTTGCGCCGTCGAATTCCGCACAGTCACCGCCAGCAAATACATTGCTGTCGCTGGTCTGCATTTTGTCGCTGACGATAACAGCACGATTTGTCAGGATGCCTGCTTCTTCTGCCAGTTCTTTATTGGCACGTACGCCTGTGGACATGATAACGATATCCGCGGGAATCTTTGTGCCATCTGCCAGCATAACGCCTTCTACTTTACCATCGCCGACGATTTCTGCAATCTTTGCGCCCACAACGATGTTCACGCCGTTTTTCGCTGCGATCTTCTTCAGCATATCTGCGCCTACTGCGTCCATTTTGCCCAGCAGCAGTTCAGGAGCGCCTTCCAGTACAGTCACTTCCAGTTTTTCTTTACGCAGTTCCCATGCACTTTCCAGACCCAGCACGCCGCCGCCGATAACGACTGCATGTTTTGCCTGCAGTGCCATATGGTTGATCTTTTCTACGTCAGCAATGGTGCGGACAGGTGTTACGCCTTCCAGATCTGCGCCCTTGATGGGAGGGATGAAGCTGTAGGAGCCCAGTGCGTATACGCATTTGTCATAAGGCAGGACAGTGCCGTCGGACAGGTGGATTTCTCTTCTGCCCAGATCCATAGCTTCTGCTTTCACGCCCAGACGCAGGTCGATGCAGTGATCTTCATACCATGCAGCTTCTTTGCTTGCGATGGCGCCGCCGCTGATGGCACCGAACATGTTCTTTGTGAGCATGGGTCTGTCATAAGGCAGTTCGTTTTCTTCAGAAATCATGATGATGCTTGCAGTCTGGTTTCTTTCCCGGATAGCTTTTGCCGCATTGAGTGCTGCTGTGCCGCCGCCCAGTACAACGAATTTTTCCATGGTATCCATGCGGTGTGTTACTTCATCCAGATCAACAGGCACGAAGTTTTCTTTGCCTACGCCGCAGACAGGGCATGTTTCCATGGATGCGTCGAAGATTTCGCCGCAAACCAGACATCTTACCAGACCGCTTCTTGCGCTGGCTTTCTTTTCGTCTTTCTTCAGCAGAGTATCTGCGAAACGATAACCATATTCATAAGCGTCCATCAGTTCGTTTTCAGATGGTTTCAGACGTACTTTGAAACCGTCTACCACTTTCAGACGAATCTGTTTCAGTCTTTCGATGATGTGAGGCACGCCTTCCCCGCTCCAGCCGTAGCTGCCGAAGGCACTTGCCAATTTCCCGCCGTGGATAGGAGGGAACATGAGTGTTGTCAGATCCCAGATGGGTTTCAGGGCTTCACCCAGAATGGTAGGTGTACCGAAGAGGATACCATCAGCTGTGCCGATTTCGCCCAGCACTTCTGCCTGATCGGCTGTTACCATATCATAGAGTTTTACGTCGATGATTTCGTCGTTATCCTGAATGCCTTTTGCAATCTGTTCTGCCAGCTGACCTGTGTAGCCATAAGCGCTTACATAAGGGATGACAACTTTTTTACGGTCACTTACAGGCACTTTGCACCATTCTTCATAAATATCCATCAGTTCAGACAGATGGCTGTCCAGAACGGGACCGTGACCGGGGCAGATCATGTCGATATCCATCTGACGTACGGCTGCCAGTGCGTTTGTCATATAGGGCTGTTTGAAGGGACCCAGAATGTTGTCGAAATAATATTTTGTTGCGCGCATATAACCTTCTGTATCGGTAACTGTGCTGCGCAGGATGCCTTCATGTGCATAGTGAGAACCGAAGGAGTCACATGTCACCAGTGTTTTGTCCTCTACGATGTAGGTGTACATGGTATCGGGCCAATGCAGGTTGGGGAACACATGGAACTGCAATGTTTTATTGCCAATCTTCAGTTCGTCGCCGTCTTTGATGGCAATGCTGTAGAAATCACCATTGATGATGTGTTTCAGGAAGCCGATGGCAACAGGTGTTGCAACCACTTTGGCTCTGGGGCAGATGTCCAGAATCCGTTTGATGCTGCCCACATGGTCGGGTTCTGTATGGTTTACCACGATATAGTCAATGGTGGAAACATCTGTGATCTGAGAAAGTGTTTCCAGATAATCGTCGAAGAATTTTTCTTTTGCTGTTTCAAACAGGACAGTCTTGTCACCTGTTTTGAGCAGATAAGAGTTATAAGTGGTACCAAATTCTGTCATCATGATGATGTCGAATACACGCAGGTCCTTGTCCAGAACGCCGGTCCAGTAAAAATCAGGTTTGAGTTGCATTGCTTTCATGGGTGTTTCCGCCTCCTTGATGATTTATGTCTTTTTTTTCACAAATATTCTGAAAAGAAAACCGGGCGGGCACACGCCCGTACCCAGTTTTCCCTGTTACATTTTCTTCTATTTATTTTGATATGCTTAGATTTCTGCTTTCCACAGACCGTGCAGGTTGCAGTATTCGTAAGCAGCTACTGCCTGTTCGCCTTCTGCCAGTGCAAAGACTGCTTCGGGAGCGCCTGTGTGATCCAGATATTTGATCTGACCGCCCTGGCTGGTTTCCAGATAGATCCATGCGATGTGGTGTTCTTCCAGCATGGGATGTGTTACTTCGCCAACTTTTACAGTTACTTTGCTGCCTTCTACCTGAACTACAGGAACGTGTTTTTCGCCTGCGCCATCAGATGTGTTGGCTTTCAGTTCTGTCATTTTTTCGCCGCAGCATACTACGGGAACGCCTTTGTCTTCTACCATTGTGATGATGTTTTTACAGTGTTTGCAGATAAAAAATCTAGGTGCCTTCATGTTGCATACCTCCTTGTGTTATAAAATACCCTTTACATATCTAAATTATCCTCATTTCTGAGGTTTTTTCCTTTGACTTTTCTATGGGCTTATGATACCATAAAATCAGCAAAATATATGTTGCAAATGCAACAGAAAAGAGGTTTTTTATGAATTTATTGGAAAATCCTCTCTTTACCGGCATCCTCCCGGAAGAACTGGATCAAATGAAAACCTGTTTTGAAATGGAAAACCGCACATTTCGGGAAAAAGAGGAGATTCCCATGGAAGGCAAAGTGGGCATCCTCCTTTCGGGCAGCGTTTCCCTGAACCGCCTTGGGGCTGACGGCAATCTGGACATGCTGGAATACCTCACAGATGGGGGCATCTTCGGCTCTTTTTTCTCCCTGTTTGACGGGGGTGAGATCATTGCCATCTGCGAAAAAGCCTGCTCCATCGTATTCATCGACACCTGCCACATCACCAAACGATGCAGCCGCGCCTGTCATCATCACAGTCTGGTGGTGGAAAACCTCCTGTCCCTTATGACAGAAAAAGTGCAGCAGCTCAGCGAAAAAGTGGAGATTCTTTCCCATCGTTCCATCCGGGAAAAACTCCTGTGTTATTTCCGCCTGCAAAGCATGAAAACGGGAAAAGACGAAATCCTCATTCCCTTTTCTTTCAGCGCCCTTGCCAATTATCTTTGCGTTGACCGCAGCGCCATGACAAGAGAACTGCGGAAAATGAAAGCAGACGGTCTAGTGGACGTGAACGGCAGACAAGTCCATCTTTATCCTATGTAAAAAGAATTTCTTTATCAGAAAACAAAAATAGCTGGAATCCTTTGGGGAGCTCCTTCATAAGAAAACAAAGAAAGCCAAAATCCTTATGATGACAAAGGATTTCGGCTTTCTTATTTTATTAAGATTTTATTTGTTACGTTTTCTTCTGAAGGCAGCCGACGCAATTCCCCTTAAGAAAGCAAGGAAAAAACAATGTTTTCTTAAGGGGAATTTGCTTTGGGATACCAGCTATTTTATTTGTATCAGAATGATTTTCTGCAAAAGACAGCCAAAGCAGCCCCCGGCAAAAAGAATTCTTCAGGGAGCCAGCTCCGAGTCCTCTTTTTGTGTTTCCATATCCTTTGTTTCTCCTGTCAGATAAAAACATCTCCCCTTCGGGAGATTGGTCACTGCATCCGATGAAGGTATTTTTCTTTCGTTGCCATACCGCCCCGAATATGGCGTTCTGCCTTATTGACCTCCAACACCCGCCGCACAGACTTTGCCAGTTCCGGGTCGATCTTCTCCACCCGGTCTGTGATGTCTTTATGTACGGTGGATTTGCTGATGCCAAATTTCTTTGCTGTCTCCCGCACGGTGGCATTGGTGTGGATCATAAACTGAGCCACTGCCACCGCCCGTTCTTCAATATAGCTTTTCAAACAAAAGCACTCCCCTGAGATATTCTTGATTATCTATATGCAGAGAGCACACAGGATATGAATCCAGGCTGCTTCCTTAGAAGTTATGACATTTTCCCATATGTTTTTTTCTAGTAAAACAGCCTTTTCTCTGATTTTTCCCAGAAAAAAATATACTTTTCCCACCAAAAAACAATGATTTTTAATAGTAATGTTTTTTATGTTTTGTCATTTTTCCATAATAAAGCCTTGTTTTTCATGGCTGTAAGTGATATATTTATTCTTATAAATCAATTTTTATGAGATTTTCATGAGAAATCATAAATTTTATCATAATTATTTTTATGATTTATTCGTTTTATCTATATAAAATGAACAAAAATGGTTTACCACTGCCGTATGCAAACGGCATGGAAATATGAGAAAGGGGTAGATACTATGAAAAAACAATGGAAAATCATTGGGGCTCTGGGACTCTCCCTCTCCCTTTTGATGAGCAGCACCGCTTTGGCTGCCCACCCGAAAGGATATTGGCCCTATCTGTCTGCGTTCAACAACGCAAAGACAGCCAACAATCAGGCACAGATGATCACAACCGGCAATAAACTGCTGCAGTATTATCAGAACCTGCCGCTGGACAGCGACGTCGCTTCCATCCGTTACAACGTCAACTACGCAAATTACCCGATTTATGAAAAACAGGGCAATTACACCAAAGCAAAAGAAGCTTTGCAGCAGGTAGCCACCAACGGGGCTTATCTGGGCTTTCATGACGCGGTGACCATGGCAAACGAACGTATGCGGAAAATTTCTCCCAATGCACAGGTTTACGCACTGACAAACACTTCCGCGCCTTACTATGGTGCGAAACATGAACCCAAAAACGGTACATTATACGGCCGTGTATGGACAGAACAGAATGACAGCGCCGCTCAGAACGAAGCCATCGTTTCTTTCTATATTGAAATGGGACAGAACGCAGCGGACTATGAACGTTTCATCGAGCCTTATGAAGGCGGCGACCATGTAATCCACATCGCTTGGAACTTCCCCGGCGAAGGCAGCACCGTAAGTGCCATCAACAGCGGCTCTTATGACAGCAACATCCAGCAGACACTCCAGTATCTGGCAACCATCGATGCCCCCGTTCTGCTGCGTATCGGCGGTGAAATGAACATCTGGACAACTGCTACCACAGGAGATGCTTTCAAAGCAGCTTATACCCGCATTGCAAAACAGGCAAGAACCATCTGCCCGAACGTGGCACTGGTATTCTCCACCAACTACACCTCTCCTTTCGGCGGCAGCATGGAACCTTACTTCCCTGACGCTTCTCTGGTAGACTGGGTAGGTACTTCCCTGTACAACAACAAATATCAGTTTGCTTCCAGCCCCACCAAAGGCGTGGACAACAACGAAATGTACTTCGGTATCGGTGATTACGCAGACCCTGTGAAAAACCTGAGCCATACAGCAGATTTGGCAAAGAAATACAACAAACCCATCATCATCACCGAAGGGGGCAGCGGTTATCTGTCCGGCTATGCGGATACAGCAACCTTCGCAGCAGACCGTATCCGCGAAGCATACACTTCACTGAACATGGTTTACCCTCAGGTAAAAGCCATCATCCACTTTGACCGCAGCGGCAGCGGCTATGATTATTCTCTGCAGAACAATGCTACCGTACAGGCAGCTTACAACAGCGCACTGAAATCCAATCCCACACTGATGTCCAGCCCCAGCCAGACAGTGACACAGTCCTTCAAGCCTCTGTCTCAGGTAACAGGCGCAAATGGCGTTGTAACACTGCGTGCATACTGTGATGTCATCGGTCAGACTGTCACCGTAACCTATTCCGTAGACGGCAAATGGGTCGGCACACAGAAAACCGTGCCTTACAACTGCCAGCTGGATACTTCCACACTGACAGCAGGCAACCATACTTTGAAAGTGGTATTCAACGCACCCAACGGCTACAGCCAGACACTGAATTATCAGCTGACAAAAGCAGCCAACGGCAGCGTATCTTTCAAACAGGCATAAATTTTCCGGCACATCAAAAGCCGAATACCCTTCGGGGCATCTTCATAAGATAAGAAAACAAAGAAAGCTGAAATCCTGCAAAGGATTCCAGCTTTCTTCTTTTTTGAAAGAAAAAAAGCACGGCACCTTTCGGTGCCGTGCCTGCTGATTATTTATCTCCTGCTGATGGGTTCCTCATCAGCCTTCAATGGCGATTCTGCCGTCATGTTCAACCTGAGGTGCTTCTTTTCTAGGCAGTGTCAGTGTCAAAACGCCGTCTTCATATTTTGCCTGTACATCGTCAGGTGTCATATGGTCACCTACATAGAAGGTACGGCGCATGGAGCCTGCGTAACGTTCCTGACGCAGATAAATGCCATCTTCTTCTTTCTTTTCTTCTTTTTTCGTAGCGGAAATGGTCAGGTAACCTTTATTCAGGTTAATCTGTACGTCTTCTTTTTTGAAGCCGGGCAAATTCATAACCACTTCATATTTGTCTTCTGTTCTTCTTACATCTGTCAGCATGACATCTTTTGCGTGTTTGCCGTACAAAGGATTCATTTTTGCGAAAAATTCTCTGTCGAAAGAGGTATCGGGCCAGTTTTCGTTGTCAAACAGGTTATCTCCAAAAAAGTTATGCATCATCATCATAAGTCATATCTCCCTTCATAAATGACATTTACATGTTTGAATCAGCACGGTCGGAGAATTCCGAAGGTGTTGTTGTTCTCTTTTCGGACGCGGGCACAGGTGCCTTTTTTCTTTTAGTACCTTTCCTTTGTTCGACTGTATCTTAGCACCATTTGTTAGCACTGTCAAGAGGTGAGTGATAATTTTTTTAAAAAAATTTTTGGCATGGGAAAAAGCTTGAAAAATCAAGCTTTTCCTGCCTTTCCCAATGCCATGAGGATATGAAGCAGTCTGCCATTGACGGAATCATCCTGCAAAATCACTTTATCGTCGGCAGCATGAAAGAGCGCATCGGCACATTCGCCGCAGATATCCGCCCCCAGCACTCGGCAACGGTGGAACAATTCCAGAATCACGTTCTGAAGCTGAGAAAAAGTCAGCGTACCCTGCTGCCAATTGGTATGTACCTGAGAAGGTGAAAGGATATCCTTATCAATGGACAGATAGACAGGCAAATCCTTGGGGAAACAGCTTTCCCAACGGTCGCCTTCCGCAATCTGGCTTTCCTCATAAGCCACCATACGGCTGCGGTAAGGCTCCGGCACAGCTGCCACCAGTTCCTTGTCAGCACCCAGCAGCACCACCTTTTGTACATAAGGATTTCCATCCAGCACCCCATTGACCCAACAGCCGCAGGACAGCAATTCCTGAAACAAAGGCGGCTGCATGTCCGGGTGATGGTCTGCCACAGCCAGCACAAAAGGCTCCCGCAGTTTTTCCGTCCACAGCTTCGTCATATAATGGTAATTACCGGAGTCTATGAAATGGATGGCTTCCGCGGAATACGGGGCAATCTTCCGGCGTAAGGCTTGTTCCCCTTCTTCGTCACAGTAGCAGTTGGTGCCCTGTATATCCCGGCAGTCAATCCAGTGCACATGAACCCCCCGGTAAAAACGCTCCTTCTCATAAATGCCTGTAAAATCCATAATGGTCACATCGGATTTCATCAAATCCCTTCTTTCTTTCCAAAAGGAAAAAGGAACCGTACCCCCAGGGGCATCTTCATAAGAAAACAAAGAAAGCCAAAATCCTTATGATGACAAAGGATTTTGGCTTTTTTTTATAAAGATTTTCGTTGTTATGTTTTCTCACGAAGATAGCCATCGCAATTCCCCTTAAGAAATCAAGGAAGCGAAAATCAATGTTTTCTTAAGGGGAATTTGCTTTGTACCGTTCCCCTTTGCCTGCCTTCAGCATACCACTAAGGAAAACAAAATACAAGATACCTTATACAAAAAACAATATCCATGAAAAAATTAGATGCTTTTTTCACAAAAAATGTTTCAAAATGAATTTTCATCGTGTAATTTTCCTTTTTGCCAATTTTCCGTTAAGAAAATAGATATTGTATTGTTTTTTGTGCATTTTGTGCATGAACTTCATATAATGACAGACGTAGTTTTTCCAGTCTATTCCAGAAAAGGAAGAAACTACACACAAGTTCGGAGAGGAGGTATTATTTTATGACAACATTTATAATCGGACTTGTACTTTTAATTGTTGGGGGTGCCGTATACGGAAAATTCGTAGAACACATTTTCCACCCCGACGACCGGCAGACACCTGCCGTACGGAAACAGGACGGTGTTGACTTTGTTCCCATGAGCAAATTCAAAAACGCCCTCATCAACCTGCTGAACATCGCAGGTACCGGCCCTATCTTTGGGCCCATTCAGGGCATTTTGTTCGGGCCCATCGCATTCATCACCATTCCCATCGGCTGCGTCATCAGTGGTGCAACCCATGACTACCTGAGTGGTATGATGTCTCTGCGTCAGGACGGCGCACAGATGCCCGGTATCGTTCGTAAATTCCTGGGCAACAAAACATTCCAGGTATACAACATCTTCCTGTGCATCCTGATGCTGCTGGTAGGTGCCGTATTTACCTACACACCCGGCGACTTGTTCGCAAACCAGATCGTTGGTATCGAAGGGGTCAACGTCTGGACATGGGTTATCTATGCTGTGATCCTGGCTTACTACCTGATCGCAACACTGTTCCCCATCGATAAAATCATCGGCAGAATCTACCCTATCTTCGGTGTCATCCTGATGCTGTCCGCAGTTGGCGTATTCTTCGGCATCTTCTTCAAGGGCTATGAACTGATGAACATTGACTTCTCCCATGGTCTGAGCGGTATCTTCAATGTATATCCTCTGTGGGATGCAGCCGGCAACACTGGCGCAGGCACACCTTTCATTCCTGTATTCTTCGTAACCGTTGCCTGCGGTATCACATCCGGTTTCCACTCCACACAGTGTACACTGATCGGCCGCAGCGTTACTTCCGAAAAAGAAGGTCGTTTCACATTCTACTGGATGATGATTCTGGAAGGTCTGATCGCTATGATCTGGGCTGCAGCTGCTATGGGTATCTATGACAAAGGCTCCGTCAGCGGCGCAACAGACGTTGTCGGCGAAGTTGCAAAAGACCTGCTGGGTCCCGTTGGTGGTCTGATCGCAATCCTGGGCGTTATCGTACTGCCTATCACTTCCGGTGATACAGCGCTGCGTTCCTGCCGTCTGATGGTTGCGGACTACCTGCACATCGATCAGAAAGAAAAAAGAAATCGTATCATGGTAACACTGGGTATCTTCATCCCCGTTATCGCAATTCTGATATTCGCAAAACTGAATGCAGAAGGCTTCAACATCCTGTGGAGATACTTCGCATGGGCTAACCAGACCATCGCTGTATTCGCCTTCGCAGCAATCACTGTTTACCTGTGTGCAAAGAAAGGCGCACCTAAATACGCGTTCCTCATCTCTCTGCTGCCTGGTACATTCTATATCTTCATCATTTCTTCCTTCCTGCTGAGCCAGTCCATCGGTTTTGGTCTGCCTCTGAACGTATCTTACGTCATCGCAGGTATCATCGCACTGCTGTACCTGATTCTGGTACCTCGCGCAGGGAAGAAATACGCAGCAAGCCATACAGAAGAATAAGATTCTGTATCCACTATATTAAGAAATTGTCAACAACGCGAAGGAAAACAGACTTCGCAAAAAACACTCTTATTAAAGAAAATAGCTGGAGTCCTGAAAGGATTCCAGCTATTTTTGTTTTCGAAAAAGTTTTCATTAAAAAGGAATATCGTCTTCCTCCATAACGGTGCCAGGTACCAAGTCTGCCAGATGTTTCAGAATATAAAGCTGAGCTTTGGGCGTATAAAGCACTGCTTCATAATCCCCCCGATAGCCATGGCGTTCCTCCATATAAATGCCCAAATCCATGCCTTCTCTGGTAGGGACTTTCCGCTTTCTGCCGTCATCTTTCGTCCTTGTCAGCAAAAAACCCCTTAGGGGCATCTTCATAAGAAAACAAAGAAATCTAAAATCCTTATCAGGACAAAGGATTTTAGATTTCTTATTTTATTAAAATTTTATTTGTTATGTTTTCTTATGAAGACAGCCGTCGCACTTCCCCTTAAGAAATCAAGGAAAAGAAAAATCAATGTTTTCTTAAGGGGAAGTTGCTTTCCTCCAGCCCTTTCGTAATGGCAGTAGGAGAAAGTCTGCCACAGTCCTTTCCCATCTGCTCCTCAATGGCTGAAACAAAGGCAGTGATGCCTGCCGCTTCCGGCAAGGGCAGGATACCGGAAAGCTGGTAAGGGGTGATGCGGAATTTCCCTCTTCGCTCCCGTTTGGGTCTGGGGGCAGGTGCAGGTCTGTCCTGTTCCAATAAATCCCGCAAACAGTGGGAAGCCTGTGTCAATGTCCGCAAAACGGCAGCATCTGCAAAAGCGCCTGTGAGGGGCAGTTCTTCCCCTGTCAAAGGATGCCGACCCTCTGCCAACGCCCGCAACTGCTGACAGATCTGTTCTTGTTTTTCCCGTTCCATATATGGGGCATCTTCATAAGAAAACAAAGAAAGCTGAAATCCTTATCATATAGAGGATTTCAGCTTTCTTATTTCTAATGAGATTTTATTGGATATGTTTTCTTATGAAGACAGCCATCGCAATTCCCCTTAAGAAATCAAGGAAGAAGAAAACCAATGTTTTCTTAAGGGGAAGTTGCTTTATCTCTCCCCTTTTTTCAGCCGTTCCAAAATCTCCTCATCGGCAGGGCAGAAATCAAATTTCCCGATTTCCGCCGGCGTAATCCACTGCAAGTCCACATGCTCCAGTTTCTTGGGAACGCCTGCGGCAATTCTGGCGTGAAACAGTGTCAGATGCACCGTCAGGTCAGGGTATTCGTGGGTCACTTCCATGAACACATCCCCTACGGAAAGGGTGATGTCCAGTTCTTCCCGACATTCCCGGATGAGGGCATCTTCCTTTGTTTCTCCCGGCTCCACTTTGCCGCCTACAAATTCCCACAGCAGTCCCCTTGCCTTATGGGCAGGACGTTGGCAAATCAAAAAACGGTCGCCGTCCCAAATGAGCGCCGCTACCACTTCTGTCATATGTTTCTCCTCCGTTCTCTGTGAATCTGCTTCCATTGTACGGCAAAATCCGCCGCAAATCCAGAAAAAGCACGAAATCTCTAAGGGCATCTTCATAAGAAAACAAAGAAAGCCGAAATCCTTGTCCGATTAGAGGATTTCAGCTTTCTGATTTTACTGCGATTTGATGGGATATGTTTTCAAGAAGCCCCTTTCAGCCTGCGTGCTTTGCTCATTTATGATGTGGTGTAAAGTAATATGTTTTTTCTTCCGCTGCCCAGTGCCCCTCTACGCCGAAAACGTCGTTGAGAAGTCCACTTTGGAACAGTTCCTCTGGCTGCTGCACCGCCAAAAGCCGTCCTTTTTCCATAACAGCAATGCGGTGGCTATAAGTCAGGGCATGGGCAAGGTCATGAAGCACCATGACGATGGTTTTGCCCTCGCGGTTCAGTCTGCGGATGAGTTCCAATATCTCAAACTGCTTGCCGATATCCAGATAAGTGGTAGGCTCATCCAAGTAAATCAAATCTGTATCCTGAGCAATGACCATAGCCAGATAGGCTTTCTGCCGCTCGCCGCCAGAAAGGGAACGCAAATCCCGATGGCGCATATCTGCCACCCCTGCCAGTTCCATGGCTTCCGCCACTTTTTCTTTATCCTCTTTGCCGGGTCGTCTGGACAATCCCAGATAAGGGAATCTGCCGTGGAGCACCAGCTGCTCCACAGGAATCCCCGGAATACTGCGGCTCTGGGGCAGGAGTGCCGCCTGTTTTGCCATCTCTTTCTGGGAAAAATCATCTAATTTTCTGCCAAAGAGCATGATTTCTCCTGCCATCAAAGGCAGTTGTCTGGCGGCAGCCTTCAGCAACGTGGATTTGCCGCAGCCATTTGGTCCTGCCAATGTGAGGATTTCCCCTCTTTTCACGTCCAAGGTGATATCCTCCAATATTTTTTTGCTGGCATAGCCTGTAGCAACGTTGGAAAATGTCAGTACGGATTCAGTCATAGATTTTCCCCCTTCCGCCTTTCAGAAGCAGGAACAGGAAGAAGGGTCCGCCCAGCAGTGCCAGTATGATGCCCACAGGCAATTCAAAGGGCGCAAATACCCATTTGCCTAAAGCGTCGCAGACCAGCGCAAAAACCGCTCCCAACAGTGCCGCGCAGGGAATGACCAGACGGTTATCACCGCCGGCAAATCTGCGGCAAATATGGGGCACAATGAGCCCGATGAAACCCAGCAGCCCCGCGAAACTAACGGCAGAGCCTGCCAGCAAAGACGCAATGACGATGAACAAAAACCGTACCACCACCACACGCATCCCAAGGCTGGCAGCGATTTCTTCCCCCAGAGAAAGGACATTCAGGTCATAGCTGAACACCAACGCCAGCACCAAACCGATGACGATAAGCACCACTGCCGGTTTCAGCGCTGTCATGGTGACGCCGGCAAAACTGCCCACCATGAAGCCCGTTGCCCCAATGACATCGTCGGGAAACAGGATAGTGAGAACGTCGATACCAGCGGACAAAATGCTGCTGACAGCCACACCGGCCAGCACCAAAGTCATACGGGACGCCCCTGTTTTTGCTGCCAAAGCGTAAATGAACAAACTGGTGGCAAGCGCGCCTACAAAAGCCGCCAAAGGCACTGCCGCCCACGCCGTCGGTGCCAAAGAAGCAGCCAAAAGGGCGCAGAACCCCGCACCGGAATTAACGCCGATGATGTTAGGGCTGGCAAGGGAGTTATTGAGCACCGCCTGAATGATAGCGCCGCTGACAGCAAGGGCAGCCCCTGCGAAAATGGCCGCCAATGTTCGTGGCAGACGCACATACAGGAAGATGCGGTATGTGGTATCTGTTTTGTCCCCCGCTTGCAGGGCGTGATACAGTTCCCCCAGGGACAGACTGCTGGAACCGGTAAAAAGGCTGAGGCAAACTGCCCCAGCCAGACAACACAGCAATAATATCAGGAGAAAAGCTCCCTTATGCCATGATCGCATCAATATCCTCTGCTAATTCTGGATAGAGCAGTTTTGCCATATAAGCATAACTTTCTGCCCAGCGCGCGTTTGGTTTATAGTGGAACAGGTCTTTGGGCAGTACATAGCATCTGTCCTGCTGTACCGCTGTGAGGCCTTCCCATGCGGGGTTGGACATGATACCGCTTTCCAGTGCCGCAAGGGCAGCATCTTCCGCACCCATGGTGGTGATGAATATAAAATCAGGGTCTTCTGTAATGATTTCCTCAATGCTCAAATCTTCCAGCAGGGATTCATGACGAGCGACGATATTATCTACACCCAAGTCCTCCATGATATAGCCTGTCTGGTTATCGGCGCCTTTGGCTTTTGCCCCTGTGGAGAAGGCACGAATCAAAAGACCTGTGGGACCTTCTTCCCCTGCGGTCAGTTCTTTGATTTTTGTGATTTTCTGTTCCACCAAAGCGCCATTCTGTTCGTACAGGTCACTGCGGCCTGTCATCTGGCAGAACAATTCCAGCATGGACAGATAATCGGCGAAGGTATCCACGCGGAAATAAGCGTGGGGGATACCTGCTTCTGTCAAAGCCTGCTGCATGTCCACCTGTGTGGCAATGTCCGCGGACAGAATTACAAAATCAGGATTTACCGCCAGAATGGATTCCAGAGAAGGACTTTTTACACTGCCAATCATAGCAACATCGTCCCCCAGTTCCATGTTCCTCTCCTCAATGGCATCTTCTGTAACACCAGCCAGTGTGCCCCCAGCCAGTGTCCATGTTTCCGCAAAGGAGCCATAGAGGGAAACCACTGTATCCCAGCTTTCAATCTGCACTTCTGTACCCAGTGCATCAGTGAATGTAACACCCTGCACAGCTGTTTCCGCCGCTTCGGATTCCATGGTGGTATCATCTTTGCCGCAGCCTGCCAATGTGCCCCCCAACAGTGTCAGGGAAAGGGCTGCTGCCAATATTCTGCGAAGTGTGAATTTCATGTTATGCTCTCTCCTTTACAGGCGCTGCCAGAATTTCTTCCTTACGATTCAGCAGGTCGTCGCTGAACAGTGCCGCTTCCATTTTATCCACGCCGATACGGTCCATAGCTGCGCCCAGACGTTCCTTCTGGTAAGCGTTTTCTTTGAACCACAGCATGGTTTTTTCCAGCAGAGGGAAGATTTCTTCTTTTTCCACAAAACGGCTCAGAGCGGTGCCCATGCGGGTCTTTTTGCCCCATGTGCCGCCAACGAAGATTTTATAAACTTCTTTGTCATGTTTTGCCACTGCGCCAAAAGGACATTTCCCTGTGCTGCATACGCCGCAGGCAGAGCACAGATTGGGGTCGATGTGCATTTTGCCGTCAACGACTTTTGCCGCTTTCATGGGACAGTTCACTTCTACCATACATTTTTTGCAGCCTCTGCATTTTTCCACGTCGTACTGGGGAACACGGTGACCTTCCACGCCGAAGTCGTTGAGACTGGGTTTCATACAGCTGTTGGGACAGCCGCCTACTGCGATTTTGAATTTATGAGGCAGTTTCACTTCTCTCCAGCCAATATAATATTTGTCATGGATTTCCTGCGCCAAGCCCTGTGTGTCGAAGTTGCCGTATACGCAAGTGGTGCCTTTGCATGCCGCTACAGGACGGATTTTCGCACCTGTGCCGCCGAAGAGCAGACCTTCTTCTGCCAGAAAAGCTTTGGCGGGTTCGATGTCATCAAAATGGATGCCGGGCAGTTCCACTGCCAGACGGCTGGTCATGGTGATTTTGCCATTGCCGAATTTTTCCGCACATTCCGCAATTTTCATCATTTCTTTTGCGGTGAATACGCCGTTGCCGGGCAGTACACGACCAGAAAACATCTCTGTGCCTCTGTTAATCAAAAAGCCCTGTCCTTTTACGTTCTTGATATCATCCTGACTTAATTTTACCATAAACATTCTCCTTCTTTCTTCTGCACATAATCCCTCTTTTTGCAGACAACTGCATAGTTATCCCTATTGTACCATCGAGCCTATGTGTTGTATACTAGGAAAATAAAAAGAAACTCATAGGGAAAAACCTTTCATCACGTAAAAAATAAAAAGAGGAATCCACATGACACTGCGACATCTGGAAATTTTTCTTGCCGTAGCCGAAACAGGCAGTATGCGCAAAGCTGCAGAACAGCTTTACATCTCCCAGCCTACCGTCAGCGGCGCCATACGGGAAATGGAGGAGGAATATGACGTACTGCTGTTTGAACGGCTGAACCAGCGGCTTTTCATCACCCCCGAAGGCAGGCAGCTGACCATTTACGCCAGAGAACTTCTTTCCCTGTTTCACGAAATGGAATACACCCTCCGTCACAGCAGTGACCACGCCATTCTCCGCATTGGCGCCACCCTCACGGTAGGTACCTGTGTCCTGCCGGAGATTCTGCGGCAATTGGAGGAGGAAAAACATATCCCCACTTCCGTACAGGTGGAAAATACCCGCACCATCGTGCAAAGACTGGCGGAAGGAGCATTGGACATCGGTTTTGTGGAAGGGGAAGTCCACCATCCCGATTTGGTGGTACTGCCTGTCATGGCGGACAGTTTGACTGCTGTTTGCGCCCATGCTGCGCCGCCCATGACCCTTGCCGAACTTTGCCAGACCTATCCCCTCCTCATGCGGGAAAAAGGCAGCGGTACAAGAGAAATGACTGACCGTATTTTGGCGGAAAAGGGCATTTCCTGCGACATCCGCTGGGAATGCAGCAATACCCAGACACTGCTCCAAGCGGCAGAATCCGGTTTGGGCGTCACCATCATCAGCCGCCTTCTTGCCGCCGATGCCCTTGCCGCAGGCAGGCTCTTTGAAATCCCACTGACAGACTGCGAACTGAGCCGCACCCTCCGGCTGGTGTGGCACAAGAATAAATTCCAAGGGGACAGCTTTCTTGCCTTTTGCCATCTGTGCCGGCAATACACTGCCGCCTGTCATCAGGAAATTGTGAAAGGATAGAAAGGAGATTTGCCATGAAACAGTATGAATACGTATCTGTCCACATTGGAAAACTGTTCGGTGCGGCTTCTAAGGAGCATCGGGAAATCATCAACGATTATGCCGCAAAAAGCTGGCGTTATGTGGGCTTTATTCCCACCAATATGAATGATTATGGCAAACTGAAAGACATCAACTTGGTTTTTGAAAAAGACTGTTAAACACAAAACCCTCCTATTCCCCAAAGGAACAGGAGGGTTGAGGGTGTCGAAAAAGTCGACACCCTGTCGTCAAAGGCTCATTTCATTCAAGCCTTTGACGAGTAGACAGAAGTATAAAACCAAAGTTCCATCGGCTAAAAAGCCTTGAAACTTCGGTTTTTCCTCGTCGGAAGTCAATTCCGACTGCGGATTCTAGTTGGGGAACTCTTTGTTCCCCAAGCCCTTCCGCGTTCTTGAAAAAAGTAAAAAACTAGTTTTTTGACAGTCTAAACCCTCCCATTCCGAAAAGGAACAGGAGGGTTATTTTTTATTTTCCGATTTTTTCCCGCAGTTCACGGGGCAGGCTTTCCAGCACTTTTGCAAAATCCATATCTTCCAGCTGACCGCCTTCCTTTGCCACCACTGCCGCGGATACATAATTTGCCGCTGTAATGGCTTCCTGCCAGGACAAGCCAAACCGACGGGCGGAAATTACCGCGCCCGCGTGGGAATCCCCTGCGCCGATGGTATCCACCACGGAAGTTTTCACAGGAGGAGCGAAGAAAATCTCCTTGCCGTCATAAGCCAGAGCGCCTTTTTCTCCTAATGTGATGACCACAGGGCTGCCTGTTCTGCGGAAGATTTCTTTTGCCGCTTCTTCCACCGTGTCTTTTCCCGTAAATGCCATGCTTTCCCCTTCATTCAGGTGCAGAATCACCCCAAGGGACAGAAGTTTTTCCACACGGTCTGTGGGAATCCGCATGATACGGGGGCCGGGAGCGAAGTATACTGTATATTCCGGGTGTTTTTCCAGATAATTGATGATTTCCCAGCCGGTGTATTCCTCGATTTCCAGACCGCAGATATAAACGCTGTCGATGGAATCTGTGTCGATGTTTTCCAGATAGCTTTCATGGAAGGTGTATTCAATGCCGTGGTCCACGATGAAGCTCCGTTCGCCGTCCCCTTCATCCTCCACAAGGCAGTAACAGCAGCCATTTTCTTCCTCCGGTTTCCGTACATAAATGGGCACGCCCCGTTTTTTCAGCTGTTCATAGACAAAATCCCCATACATGCCGCCGCCCACAGCAGTACAAAGGCTGTAAGGCGCACCGAAATGCCGCAGGATATCGCTGACCAGATAAGCGCAGCCCCCCAGAGAACGGCTCTGTCTGCTGACGTGGACATCCTCGCCGCATTTGGGCAGATGTTCCACCCGGACAATGACGTCCACCACGGCGGAGCCGATGACTAATGTTTGATTCATGGATAAACCCTCCTTGATATGTAAAAAACAGTCGTTTTTCTTTTTCATTTCTCTATGATACCACAAAATTTTCCAGGAAACAGTATTTTTCCCCTGTTTTCCGCTCCCGCTTTATGCTACACTGGAATTAGGAAAAAACGGGAAACAATGAAGGAGGAATGGTTTTATGGAAGAAACAAAAGAACTGACACTTCCCGAACAGGCCCGGGATCAGGCGAAGAATTATTTCCGTCAGGGACTGAACTGCACAGAATGTGTCATGCAGTCTTTCTTAGACATCCACGGCTCTGACCTGCCGCCGGAAGTCATTGCCCTTGCCACAGTTTTTGGCGGCGGTATGGGACACACCAAAAACACCTGCGGCGCCATTACTGGCGGGGTTATGGCGCTTTCCGCTGTCATAGGCAGAAAGCATCCCTTGGCAAAAGAATCCATGGCGGAACGCATTGCCGAACTGAACGAAATCTATGACTTTTCCGGCAGAATGGTCCACGAAATGGAAGAAAAATTCGGTACACTCATCTGTAAAGAGTTGTCTGACCCTCACGGGGATTTCGAAGGGAAGGCACGGAAAAAAAGCTGTATGCAGATGATTGGGGACTGCGCGGAAATCGCCATGAAATACATCATGGAAGCAGAAGGAAAAACCGTATAAACCATCGGGGAAATGTTCTTGGGGCATTTCCCTTTTTCATTTGCAGGGCGGAAATTTTGGAATCCCGCGGGATTTTATGATATAATGGTATGGTATCCTTTTATGGGGATGTTCCCCGGGCACAATGTACACCAGAAAAAGAATCGGAGGAAAAACGCACATGAAAAAAATCATTTTGGGCAGTCTTCTTGCCCTTTCGATAGCTGTGCCTGCCCTGGCACATCCACCCATCACCGTATATGTAGACCAGCAGGAAGTGGTCTTTGCCGACCAAGCCCCTGTCATTGTGGACGACCGTACACTGGTGCCCATGCGAAAAATCTTTGAAGCCATGGACGCCGATGTCACATGGGATGAACCTTCCCAGACCATCACTTCCACCAGAGGCAGTGACGTTGTCACCATGACCATCGGTCAAAAACAGGTCTACAAAAACGGCAAAGTGGTCTATACCATGGACGTGCCTGCCCAGATCATGCAGGACCGCACCATGGTGCCCATCCGTGCCGTAGCTGTGGCTTTTGACGCCAATGTGGCATGGGACGGCATCAATTACGTCATCGACATCACCACAGACGGTACCACCAGCGGCAATTATTCCAAGCAGATTCATGCCGACGACGGCACCCTGCTGGCAACGGTGAGCCTGACTTACAGCCCTCTCACCTCCAACAGCACCGCCGCTGATAAAATCAACAAAAACATCTATGACCAGATGTCCCAGAAGGCTTCTGTCATGACCGTACAGATGGAAACAGCCGCAACAGCCGCTTACCAAAAGAATCCCGCTTCCTTCCAGCCCTCTTACTACATGGGCACCTATCAGGCAAAGGGTGAAGGCAGCGACTTTGCTTCTGTGGTGCTGGAAGAACGCACATTTATGGGCGGCACAGAAACAAAAACTCTTTCCGCCGATACTTACAACATGAAAAACAGCAGTGACGCCGCTTTGACAGACATCGTCACCGACAGTGAGAAAGAACTGGAAACCCTCATGGAAAAAGGGTTCTCTGCCCTCATTGACCAGAATCCTGATGCTTTCTACAGCGACGCCAAAGACCGTCTTAGCAAAAATCTGGATGAAGTTGGCTTCTATCTGGACAACAACGCCGTGGTATTTTATCTGAACAGTGGCATCATCGCGCCGGAAAGCGCAGGCGTTATCGCTTTTTCTGTTTCCCGCTGATACACAAACCGTATCTTTCCAAAAGAAAGATACGGTTTTTTCTATCCCGTCCTTTTTTCTGAAACCACGCATAAAATAGAGAAAGCCCCCCTTTTGTATTTGTAAAAAAATCCCATTCTGCGCCGAAAACATTGACAGTAAAATAGTTTTATACTAAAATTATCTCAGGTTTTTTGAACAGGAAAACAGAAAGGGGTCAGGCAATGTCTACCACACAAAACAAAAAAATCGCCGAAGAACTCATTGCGCTGAATACAAACATTTTTTTGTGGAACCGGGAGCATATTGAAAAGTCTTTCAATATCAACAGGAAAACAAAAGAAGGAGAACTGACGGTACGGCAGTTTCATGTACTGACATTTATCAAAAACGGGGGTATGCATACCGTATCGGAAATTTCCAATTGGTTCAACATCAGCAAAAGCAGTATGTCCATCATGATCTCCAAACTGGAGAAAAACGGATATCTGCGCAAAGAGCAGGCATCTGACACAGATGACGGCAGAAAGATGTATTTCTATCTGACGGAAAAGGGCATGACAGCTGTGACAGAAGCGGAAGAACGTGTACTGGAAACCGTTGCCGGCTGTTTTTCTTCCTTGGATGAAGAAAAGCAGGAAAAAGTTTATGCACATTTGCAGGAATTAAACCGAATCTTAAAAGCAGGAGGACTTGGGGAATGAAGAAAACAGCGAGTCTTTTGGCGCTGGCCTGTGTCATTGCCATGACAGGGTGCACGCCGAAGGAAGAAGTAACCGAAGAAAAAACCGCCCGCACTGTCCAGACAGCGGCAGTGACTACAGGGGATATTTCCAGTGATTTTTCCTATTCCGGGAAGGTTGCCGCATCCAGAGAAGTGTCTGTGGTGCCTACCATTGCTGGGAAAGTCACCGGTTTTGGCTATGAAGTAGGCAATTCCGTAGGGGCTGGGGCTGTGCTTTTCACCGTGGACAGCACAGACTTACAGAATAACCTGCGCAGTGTGGAAGCCAATTATGACGCCACCAAACTGCAGGTGGACAACGCAAAGACCACATTGGAAAGCAACCAGATCCTTTATGATGAAGGCATCATTTCCAAAAGTGATTATGACAAGCTGAAACTGGCTTATGACACAGCGGAAGCAAATCTGACTTCCATCCAGATTCAGAAGGAAAATCTGGAAAAGAACATTGCAGACTGCTCCGTTACCGCGCCCATCAGTGGCGTCATCTCTGCCCGCAACGTGGAAATCGGCAGTTTTGCCAGCCAGAGCCAGCCTGCCTACACCATTCTGGACGTTTCTTCCGTAAAAGTGGAAGTAGGCGTTTCTGAACAGATGGTCAATGAAATCGCCATTGGGGACACCGTCAACGTACTGCTGACAGCTGTTTCTCCCGATCCTTTGCAGGGCAAGGTATCCACCATCAGCCCTTCCGCCAGTCAGGCAGGTACATACACCGTAAAAATCACACTGGACAACAGCCGCGGTCTTTTGAAGCCCGGCATGCTGGCTGAAGTGCGCTTCATCACCGATTCTTCCAGCAACACCATGATTCTGCCCAGAGATGCAGTCATCACAAAAGACGGTGAAGTATATGTTTATGTAGTAGAAAACAACATCGCCAAGAAAGTCCCTGTGGAAACAGGCATCGAAAGCGGTGAAAACATCGAAATCATCAGCGGTCTGACCACCGATATGCAGGTAGTTGTCAAAGGTCAGACTTATATCACCGATGGTGAGGAAGTCAATGTTTCCAACCCTGAGGAAGACGTCCTGCGGGTGCCCGTGGAAGGGGCACAGGTGCAGAGTGAGGGGGAATAAGCCATGTTTTCCAGACTTGCTATCCGCCGGCGCGTTACCACAATGATGATCACCATGATGGTTTTTCTGGCAGGTATCGTATCCTACATGAATCTGGATATGGACCTGATGCCGGAAATTGATATCCCCATCGTGGTTGTCAGCACCACTTATGTGGGCGCAGGGCCCGAAGAAATCGAAAATCTGGTAACGAAGCCTTTGGAGGAATCCCTCAGCACCGTTTCCAACGTAGAAAACATCACCTCCGTTTCGTCGGCGAATATGTCCATGGTCATGGTACAGTTTGTAGACGGCACGGATATCGACATCGCTTCCATGGACCTGCGTGACATCATCGACCGCACAAAGTCCACACTGCCTGACGATGCCAATGAACCAAACATCATCAAAATGGATATGAACGCCATCCCCATTTACATGGGCGCAACGGCGGAAAATATGGATTTGACAGCCCTCAACGAAATGCTGGAGGATAACGTGGTGAACCGCCTGGAACGTATCGAAGGGGTAGCCTCCGTTGACCTGACCGGCGGTGTGGAACGTGAGGTCCGCATCACCGTTGACCCGGATAAACTGGCTGGTTACGGTCTGACCACATCCCAGCTTTCTCAGGTGCTTTCCGCAGAAAACATGAACCTGCCCTCCGGTTCCCTTTCTCAGGGCTCCACCAATGTACAGGTGCGTACCATGGGGGAATTTGAGGACATTGAGGACATCAAAAATCTGCCTGTGACCACACCCGGCGGCGCTCTCATCCACCTCAGCGACGTTGCCCATGTGGAAGAAACAGAAGTTGACCGCAGCTCCCTGAGTATCATCGACGGCAATTACGGCATCATGATTTCTGTTAACAAACAGTCCACTGCCAATCTGGTGGAAGTCAGCGACAAGCTGAACGCAGAAATGGCGAAGATCAACGCCGATTACCCCGAACTGAAGCTGGTTATGCTGACTGATACAGCAGAATACATTCAGCTTTCCATCTCCAACGTAACAGAAACAGCGCTCCTCAGTGCCATCATCGCCTTCTTCGTGCTGCTGGTGTTCCTGAAAAGCCCTGTCACATCCGGTATCATCGCCATGTCCATCCCTACATCCATCATGGCGTCCTTTGCCCTCATGTATCTGTCGGGCATGAGCCTGAACGTTATTTCCATGGGTGGTCTGGCCATCGGTATCGGTATGCTGGTAGATAACTCCGTCGTTGTACTGGACAGCATTTATCAATATTACGAGCGGGGCTATGACCCCAAAGAAGCGGCGGAAACCGGCGCAAAAGAAGTTACCATGGCGGTAACGGCATCTACCCTGACAACGGTTGCGGTATTTTTGCCCATCGCCTTCGTTTCCGGCTCCGTAGGTCAGCTCATGAAGAGCTTGTCCTTCACCATTTGTTACTCCCTGATCTCCTCTCTGGTGGTTTCCATCACCTTTGTGCCTATGGCATGCGCCCTGTTCCTGCGCAAGGAGCATCACAAGAAAGAAAAGAAATCCAAATTCCGTCTGTCCTATGCATGGGATGCTTTCTTTGACCGCCTTACTAACGGTTATGAAAAACTCATCAAGGCAGCCCTTCACCACCCCGTCCGCACCATTGCTGTGGTGCTCATCACATTCATTGCCAGCCTGTTCACCATTCCCATTACAGGTATGGACTTCATGGATGAAACCGACGAAGGTGTGGCAAACATCACCGTAGAACTGCCAAACGGCACAGATTTGGATAATACAGAAGAAGTGGTATGGGAAGTGCTCTACCGCCTGCAGGAAATCCCCGAAGCAGAGCTGGTATATGCTTCCGTAGGGGGCGGCATGCTCTCCTCCGGCACATCTTCTGCTTCCGTTACCATGAACTTGGTGGACAAAGCAGAACGTACCCGCTCCACCTCTGAAGTCTGTGACGAGGTACAGGATATGATGACAGACATTCCTGGCGCGGAAATCACTGCTTCTGCCTCCAGCTCTGCCATGGGCAGCTTTGGCGGCGCAGATATTTCCTTCAATGTATACGGCTATGATTCCCAGACATTGATGGCAGTGGAAGACGATCTAGTGGAACTTTTGAGCAGCACACCGGGTCTGACCGATGTGGAAGGCTCCACCGGTGAAACCGTGCCTGAAGCCAAAGTGGTCATCGACCGCAGCAAGGCTTCCCTTTACGGCATCACCACCGCTTCCATCGCGTCTTCTCTGAACACAGCCATTTCCGGCTCCACCGCTACCCAGTACAAAGTAGACGGTACAGAGATCGACGTTGTCATCCGTTATGACACAGATAAACTGAATTTCCTGACAGATCTGAATAATCTGACTGTCACATCCGCATATGGCGGCGAAATCCCCCTTTCCAGCATCGCAACGGTGGAAATGGGCGAAAGCGCAACTGCCATCAACCGTGAAAATCAGAAAAACTATATCACCATCAGTGCTTCTGCTGACGGCATGAGCGGCGGCGAAGCCCAGAAGCTGGTAGATCAGATTTTGGCAGGCTATACTTTCCCGGACGGCTGCACTTACGGCTATTCCGGCACACTGGAAATGATGAACGATGCCTTCAGCTCTCTGTTGACAGCCCTTGTGGTTGCGGTACTGCTGGTTTATATGATCATGGCATCCCAGTTTGAAAGCATCCGCTACCCTATGATCATCATGGTTTCCATGCCTCTGGCATTTACCGGTGCCATCCTGGGTCTGTTCATCACCGGCAACACCATCACCATGACATCTATGATGGGCTTTATCATGCTGGCAGGTATGGTTGTAAACAACGGTATCGTCCTCATCGACTATACCAATCAGCTTATGGACAGAGGCATGCGGTGCTATGACGCCCTCACCACAGCAGGTCCCCGTCGTCTGCGCCCTATCCTCATGACCACACTGACCACCATCCTTGGTATGCTCCCTCTGGTATTCTCCCAGCAGGAAGGCAGCGAAATGATGCGTACTATGGCTATCAGCGTTATTTTTGGTCTGACACTGTCCTCTCTGGTGACACTGGTATTCATCCCTGTGCTCTACGCATGGATGAACAGCCGCAGAGAACGTCGTCTGGAGAAAAAAGCGGCAAAACGGGCAGCAAAAGAAGCAAAAACTACAGAAAGTATACAAGGGTAATATTAAAGTAATATTAAGAATTTGTGACAACCGCCGCTCAGGTCTTGCCTGGCGGCGGTTTTTGTGGTTATATTGTTTGGAGAAAAGGAGGTTTCCAATTATGGAAAAGATCGGACTGGTTTTGGAAGGCGGCGCTTCCCGTGGGGTATTCACGGCAGGGGTGCTGGATTACTGGATGGAACAGGGCATCACCTTTCCTTATGTGGTGGGAGTTTCCGCAGGCGCATGCAATGCGGCGGATCTGGTATCGAAACAGATTGGGCGTACCCGAAACACCATGATTCACAAAGACAAGAAATATGAATATATGGGGCTGCGGACATTTTTCAAAACCCGTCAGCTCATGGATATGGATTTGATCTTCCGTACATTCCCGGAAGAATACTTCCCCTTTGACTACGACACTTATTTTGCGTCAGAAACAGAGGTGGAATACGGCTGCACAGACTGCCGCACAGGCAGACCTGTATTTTTATCCGAAAAACAGGATAAAGACCGTCTTATGGACATCCTGCGGGCATCCTGCGCCATGCCGGGGGCAGTGCGTCCCGTTCTGGTGGACGGCAAACCTTATGTGGATGGAGGGCTTTCTGACTCCATTCCCGTGAAACGTGCTTTTGAAATGGGATGTGACAAAGTGGTTGTCATTCAGACCAGAGGGAGAAACTTCCGCATGAAGCCTTCCCGTTCCACAAAACTCATTGCAAGGGCATATGGCAAATATCCTGCCATTGGCGAAGACCTGCGCCGCCGTCCCGTGCGCTACAACAAAAATCTGGCATATATCCGTCGGATGGAAAAAGCGGGCAATGTGCTGGCCATCCGCCCCTGCATGCCGGAAGTGGGTCGCATGGAAAAAGATTATAAGAAACTGATGACGTTCTATCGTCATGGTTATATACTTGCACAGGAGCAATTTGCTCAATTACAAGCATTTATGGGAGGAAAGAGATGAAATTACACCAACTGACGAACCGTATCTGGTATACGGAACATGACAGCACCACAGACAGGCCCACACTGGGCTATATCATGGGGGACAGACGCTCTGTGATGCTGGATGCCGGAAACAGCGGCGCACATGGGGAACTGTTTCTGGAGGCTGTCCGCAGAGCCGGGCTGCCCAGACCAGAATTGGTCTGCATTTCCCATTCTCATTGGGATCACACCTTTGGTATGGCATCTTTGGGGCTGCCTGCCATCGCTTCCGAAAAGACCAATGCCCTGCTGCTGCAGATGGCTTGCTGGGGATGGTCAGAAAGAGAAATGGCAAAACGGCTGGAAACAGGAGAGGAATCCGCCTTTTGCGATACCCATATTCGACTGGAATACCCTGATCTGAGCCGCATTCAGGTGCGGGGCGCAGATATTATGTTTCAGGACAGACTGACACTGGAATTGGGGAATTGTCCCCTGGAATTATGGGAAGGGGTTTCCCCTCACGCCGATGACTGCACATTGATGCTGGCTGACGGCGTATTATTTCTGGGAGATGCTTATTGTTCCGTACCCGTTGGCGATGATTGGGTCTATGATAAAGACCTGCTGGAAAAACATATCCGCATGTTGGAGGAAACAGACTTCCGTCTTTGCCTGAAAGGTCACCATGCACCCCAGACAAAAGAGGAATTGCTGGCAGAATTGAAAGCGGAATTGGAAAAAATCAAATAATAGAAGTAAAACCCCCTTCGTGGAAACGAAGGGGGTTTGTTTTTGAAAAATCATAATTTGTGCCAGTTTAAGGGCGGGTTGACTCTGAAACGAAACAAGCCACTTAATCCAAAGAATCTATCAATTCCTGTACTTCATTAAAAAATCTTGATAGGTGGAAGCCATCGGCAACGGCATGGTGAATGTTCATGGTCAGCGGCATGATGAGTTTGCCGTCCTTTTGCTCATATTTGCCCCAAGTGACCACAGGCGCAAGGAATTTCCCCTCATCAAACACATGCACATCAAAATGGGCATATTTTACCCATGGCAGACAGGATACATCAAAGAAATTTGCTGGCTGATTTGCTAAAATGGCGCGCTGATTTTTGTATCGCTCTCTATCGGCTTCCATTCTGCCGTAAAATTCCCAAAGGTCCTCTGCATACTCCGTGACCATTTTGGTGAAATTTTCGTCATCCGTATGAAAATCCGTATAAGAAGGGGATACAAAATCCCATTTGATGAGATTGCCGTCTGCATCCCAACTGTATTTGAATTCATCATGGGCGTTAACAACTTTTGACACAACCCACACCATCAAAGGATAAAAATCCATATGGTGCTTTTTGGAATATGCTTTTAAGTTAGTCACATCCATATCCACCGTCAAACTCATGACGATTCGCATTTTATCGATATAAAATTGAAACAGATCACCTCTGCTCCATTCCTTTAAGTTCATCCGTGTATAATTCATAATCGTTCTCCCAATTGTCATTGATTGCTTGCTTTATTCAAGGAAATTATACCATAAGCTTATGAACAATTCCAGAAACGAGCCATCCCCGGCAGCGGTGGCAGCCCAAGCCCCGCAAGCCCGTCGGTCGCAGCCCTGAAACAAAAAAACACCATGCTTTCAGGGGCTGCTTCATAAGAAAACAAAAATAGTCCAAATTTTAAAAAGCAACGGATGTTTTCTTCTGAAGCCAGCCGTCGCAGTTCCCCTTAAGAAACGAAAAGCAAAAATGATGTTTTCTTAAGGGGAACCTGCTTGGCATGATGTTCTTTGAATTGCGGAGACAGGGTCAAGCACTTTGCTCCGCAAAGCCGCCTTCGGCGTCCCCATTTTCTTTGGGGTGCAGGGATTTGAATGACACCCCATGGGCAAGCCCACGGGGACCCCAATTTTCCAGCTTCAGCATGAGACATCTTCACACAACAAAAAAACACCACACACTTTCGTGTATGGTGCTTTTTGTTGAATTGCGGAGACAGGATTTGAACCTGCGACCTCCGGGTTATGAGCCCGACGAGCTACCGGACTGCTCTACTCCGCGGCAGTATAAAAAATGGGCGGAGAAGGATTCGAACCTTCGAAGCTATCGCAACAGATTTACAGTCTGCCCCCTTTGGCCACTCGGGAATCCACCCATATAATGGAATCATTTTCCGTTTATGAATTTCCGACCTGACATTGCCTGCAATGTCACGAGGAAATGAATGGAAAATGATGAAATGGTTTTTCCTTTCCTTCGGAAAGTAAAAAATAAACCTTATTTCTCACCTATTTCCGTTTCCAGAAATAAGAAAAAAGCCGATGATCGGACTCGAACCGATAACCTGCTGATTACAAGTCAGCTGCTCTGCCAATTGAGCCACATCGGCATGTGTTTTGCACTCGAACCGAATGCAAGAATAATATTATCATAACTCTTTTCATTCGTCAAGCACTTTTTTAAAAAAACCGGCAGAAATTTTTTCCTGCCGGCAAAGTTCTCTATCAACCGTATTTTACTGTCAGATTTACATAGGAAATATGTTCCCGCATAGCGGAATATGCTGTCTGATAATCGCCGTTTTTGATGGCTTCCAGAATTTTCCCATGCAGTTCGATGGTCACGTCAATCACTCTGGGATTCTGTGTCAAAGACTCCCGCATGGCAAGGCGGATGCCTTTTTCAAAAGATTCCTTCGCCGCGATCATGGTACTGATCAGCAGTTTATTATGTGTTGCCGCAGAAACCTGCATATGGAACATAGAGTCATAATCTACGAACAGGTTCACATCATTGCGGTAAGCAATCATTTTCTCATAGCAATGGGTCAGCTGTGCAATATCCTCTGCTGTGGCACGTTTTGCCGCGTAACTTGCTGTTTCCCCTTCCAGCATATACCTAAATTCCAACAAATCATTCAGGTCGGAATTTTCCACCGTGATGCTAAAAGGCGCAATGTTGACGATATTATCGATTTCATTGACGAATGTACCTGCCTTTGAGCGGCGGATAAAGCCGAAAACTGCCAGTGCTGTATAGGCTTCCCGCAAAGTGCTTCTGCCCACCCCCAGCATCTCGCTGACAATGTTTTCATTTGGCATCATATAGCCCGCAGGGAGCTTTCCTTCTATAATCAATTCTTTTAATCTTTGGAACAGTGTCTGTGAAATATTGTGTTTTCCCAGGTCTTTTTTCAGGTATTCCGCCTGTTCCATCAAATAATCACGCCCCATGCCGCTTCCTCCTTACATTTTCTGTATTTTTATTCATTTTCTCTTTTGTACGTTCCATATTATTTTAGCACCGCTGTCAACTTCCCGCAAGTCTTTCCGCGGACTTTCCCGAAACTTTATACCATTTTCACAAGGGAAACTGCATTTTTAATTAATCTATTTCCTTGGGAAACACATATTCGTCCTGAATCTGTTCCAGAGGGATATTTTTGTCCAAAAGGAAGCAGGCTGTTTCCTCATGAATTTCCTTCAGGCGTTCATAATCCTTTGGGCGCACCACCTGATACCGTTCTTCTTCCGGCAGTGTGAGCATCTCATAAACACTGCGCACAACGAAATGATTCTGGTCATTGGCATTGCGGAACTGGGTCCAAATGGGCACAAAAGAAACTTCCTTCACTTCCGCCGGATTGTCCGCCACCTGTTCCACAGTCAGATGGAGCACAATGGAAGCGTTTCTGGGAGGTGTTGTCTGAGAGGAAATGAAATTCCCCAGAGAATAAATGATGAAGCCGTCATGGACGCCGTCGCCATGGTCCACCTGACGGTATTCCATCCGCTGGAGCACATGGGGATGGCTTGCCAGCACAATATCTGCGCCGGCTGCAAACATACTGTCTGCCCATTCCACGAAAATATCATTGGGCACTGTTTCGTACTCATTGCCCATATGAGGCAGCACCACCACAACGTCCGCCAATTCCTGGGCTTTTGTGATGTCAGCCATAAGGGCATCGTCAATGTGGTTCACCAGATAATCTTCCGGCACAGGAATCCCATTGGTGCCGTAGGTAGCCGATACAAAGGCAAATGTGATGCCATTGACTTCCTTGGTATAAATGGTATCTCTTGCCTCCTGAGAAGCGTAGGTGCCCACATGGTCGATATCATAGGCATCCAGCTGGGCAATGGTGCGTTTCAGGCCCGCTTCTCCCGTATCCATGCTGTGGTTATTG
The DNA here is from genome assembly GCF_014982935.1 of Anaerotignum lactatifermentans. Taxonomy (NCBI): domain Bacteria; kingdom Bacillati; phylum Bacillota; class Clostridia; order Lachnospirales; family Anaerotignaceae; genus Anaerotignum; species Anaerotignum lactatifermentans. The sequence goes on from NZ_JADCKK010000004.1 coordinate 58,305, forward strand.
GCAGTGGTCAGCAGATTGAATCCCGCGTCTTTCACCGCATCCAGAAAGCTGTCCGGCGTATTAAAGCAAGGGAAAGAAGCGTATTCTTTGTCCGGTCCCCCGAAGGTCAATTCCAGATTGCCGATAACGAAGTCATAGCCCTCGAAGTACCGCTTCACATCCTGAAAATTATGCATGAAGTCATAAGTTCCCGTTGCCGGGTCATAGGCTTCCTCGTACTGGTAATCATGAACCATGATATCCCCCACAACCGCCATGGTGACTTCCTTCACCACAGGCTCCGCAGTGCCTGCCTCTGCCGTATATTCCGCCTTTGCCCCGCCGCAGCCGCAGAGCAGGAACGCCGCTGCCAGCAGCATCCACCGTTTTTTCATGACAAAACCCCCTTTACTTCGACAATTTGTATTACAGCCAGTATACTATATTTTTCGCTTTCTCACAGTATTTTTCCCACAAAAAAAGGAGCAGACAGGCTCCCTTTTTTTCTCCCCATCAATCTTTCATTTGTTCCTTGATGGTAGGCGTAATTTTGCCTTTTTTCACCTGATGTCTGGAGAAAAAATACGCCGCCAGACACAAGACCACAGGAATGAGCAAAAACAGGAACGCGCCCAAATCGTGCATATATGCCCCCACAAAAACAGAGATGATCAGCAGCACCGCAGACAGGATAAGACCTGTCCATTTTGCATTTTTTCTGGTGGCAATGACCCCTTCCATAAACACCACCAACACAAAAAGCGTAAATGTGCAGCCCAGATCATATAAAAAACCTAACATGCCTTTTCTCCTCCTGTTTCATTGGGTTTATAGCTATCATACCACCGCATTTGATTATTTTCAACAAAAAATCTGATTTTCTTTTCATTTCTTTGTTTATTTCTTACATTTTCTTCCAGTTGTCAGGCAAACAAAAAAAACTGCCGCCTTTTTATGAAAAAAGCAGCAGTTTTGTGAATTATTTTCACAACCTGTGATATTTAGAATTTTCCGCCGCCACCGCCAAAGTTATGACCGCCGCTGGAAAAGGTAGAGGAGCCGCCTCCCCAAGAATTGTTATTGTTGTCCTCATTTTTGATGATACGTTTTCTGGTGGTGTGAGTGGTCACAAAGGAATCCTGGTTCACACGGAAATTTACACCATTTTCCTTCAGATAGGCTCTGCCGTCGGTGAAGGATTTCACGTTATTATGCCCTTTGCGCATGAACACCACAGAAACCCCAGCCATAATGAGGGCAAAAATCAGAGAAATGCCCACATAAAGGACGATATTCCGGCTTTCCTGTTCTTTTTGGTATTCAGACTGGTAGGCTTCGGGGTTTGCCAGATATTTCTGATATTCCCCGCAGTAATATTCCACATCTGTCAGGAATGTGGACATGGCATCGTAATACGCCCCTTCGGAAAGGATCGGCTGCACTTCATTCCAGATTTTATCGATGTAATAATCGGTGAAAATACGGATGCCTTCGCCGGAAGTGACCATCTGGGCATCTCTGCCTCCCATGTCGATGATGAACACAATACCGTCTTTTTCCGCGCCATAACCAAAATCCCCGTCCAAAAAGAACTGTGCCGCGTATTCTCTGGCTTCCAGACCTTGGGTATCTGTGGTGGTCAAAAACAGCACATCCATCCCATAGGTTTCCCCAATGGCTTCTGCCCGGGAAGTCAGGTCTGCCGCTTCCTCTTGGGTATACAATCCCGCTTCATCGAACACATGGCCTTCCATACGACCAAAAGCTGTCAGGCTGCCCGTGAAACAAAGAATCAGGGTCAACAAACATACCAAACCTGTTTTTCTCATGCCATGACACCTCCAATCAGCCATACCAGCAGAAAGGCAACCACAAATACAATGACGAAGATCAGCAGGAACCAGGTGACACTGCGACCTGTATCACAGGGCAGTTCCCCAACAATTTTCCCTGTCTGTCCGTTCATGGCAAAGAGATATTTCTTGCCTTTAAAATTGCTTACCAGCATCCACACAGGCAGCAGCAAATATGCCTGATGGTCGGATTTATAGTTTGTGTTGCACTGTACGCTATGTACCACATCATACCGTCTGCCTTCTTCCGAAGCGCGATTTTCGATGCCTCTGGAAACACGATCTTTCATACGTTCAAAGAGGTCTTTTGGCTCATAAGTGTATTTTTCCGCCAGATAACCGCTGAGGTACCGCATATCAAAGGGTTCCACCTTGGTAAAATCAAAGGGTTCCAGCGCATCCATGAGGGCATCCTCCATATTTTCCGAAGCATCCAGAGGGATATTTTCAAAATCCATGGTCCCTGCCCGATGGATATGGAACAGATCTGTTTTGGTATAATCATAATCCCCATCGCTCCAGATCAGGTGATTTTCCCCAGTTGCGTGGTAATCGAAGTCCGCTTTGCAGTCAAAGAGCCAATAAGGCACATAAACCCCTGTGATTTTCTCCAGACGCTGCTGGGAGGTAAAACCCTTGGGCAGGAGTTTTTTGCCCTTACACAGCTTCAGAAAGGCTTCCTGTGCCTGTTTTTTATCCGTTGCAAAGGGGATCATAGCGGAAGGATGATATTTTCCGCTGAACTGCTGGGGGTTTACGGTAGGATTGCCGCAGAACACGCAGAAAGTCGCCGCTGTTACGTCATCGGTCACGATTTCCGCGCCGCAGTTGGGGCAGCTGTATGCCCTGAGATGTTCCTGATCCTTGCCTTCTGCCACATTTTCCTCACAGGCAAAATCCACGGTTTCCGTCTTGCCGCTGTCACCGGAGCTGACGGTATAGCCGCTGTTTTCGGTTTTTGCGCCTCGCTGTTCCAATTCCTCTTTGGTATATGATGAATCACAATAATCACAAACCCATTTGCCCTGTCCGCCGTCATAGCGCAGATATGCGCCGCAGCCGGGGCAAAGATAGGTGATGCCTTCTGCCATGATGATTCCCTCCTTTTTTTCATTTGGGTATAAGAGATTTTTTCGACTTTTCTGCCGTTTTTCCTTTTTGGGAAACAAAACAGGGCGGAAATCTGTCTTTCCGCCCCGTATCTATTTTTTTGATTCTCTTTTATGCTTCTGTATCTTCAGAAACGGTGATTTCTTCGTTTTCCGCAGCCGCTTCTGCCTCTTTTTCCGCCAGTTCTGCCAATTCTTCTTCCTCGGATTCGATATCGTCCTCAGTGATTTTGGCAATGCCTACCACGCTGACGCCTTCATCCAGATTCATCAGTTTCACACCCTGTGAAACTCTGCCGATGGTGGAAATATCCGCTCCCCGCAGTCGGATGATAACACCTTCGGAAGTGATGAGCATGATTTCTTCATTTTCTTCCAGCATCAAAACGCCGGTGAGCAGTCCTGTTTTTTCTGTAAGCTGATGGATCTTCACACCCATACCGCCGCGGTACTGCACCTTGAATTCATCAGGCACCGTCCGTTTGCCGAAGCCTTTTTCCGTTACGTTGAGGACTTTGGCTGTGGGGCTCATTTTCACAGCGGAAACCAGATAATCTCCTTCTCTCAGGGAGATGGCTTTCACGCCGGTGGCTGTTCTGCCCATGGGACGCACATCTTTTTCGCTGAAACGGATGCCCATGCCATTTCTGGTTGCTGCCAGAATTTCGTCTTCCCCTTCGGTGGTCATAACGGAAATCAAGCTATCGTCTTCCCGCAGGTTGATGGCAATCAAACCGCCTTTGCGGATATTGCTGTAGCTTGCCATATCTGTTTTCTTGATCAGACCCTGTTTTGTGAGCATCACCAGATAACGGTCTTCTCTAAATTCCTTCACAGGAATCACCGCTGTGACAGATTCATCGGGAGCGATTTCCAGCAGGTTCACGATGGCCATACCCCTTGCGGTTCTGCCTGCTTCCGGCACTTCGTAGCCTTTCAGACGGTACACTCTGCCATGGTCTGTGAAGAACAGGATAGTGTCGTGGGTGGAGCAAAGGAACAGGTCTTTCACGAAGTCCTCATCCCTTGTCTGCATGCCAACGATACCACGTCCGCCACGGTTCTGGCTCTTATAAGTCATGAGAGGTGTCCGTTTTACATAGTTCAGGTTAGACAGTGTAAATACGCATGTTTCCTCGTCAATGAGGTCTTCCACGTCGATTTCGCCGGGGTTTGCCACCAGCTGGGTACGGCGGGGGTCTGCGTATTTATTTTTGATATCCTGCATTTCATCGCGGATCACGCCAAGGAGTTTGGCTTCGTCCGCCAGCAGGGATTTATAATAAGCGATTTTTTCCTGCAAATCTTTATATTCCGCGTCGATTTTTTCGTGTTCCAGTCCCTGCAGTCTGCGCAGCTGCATTTCCAGAATGGCTTGTGCCTGAATTTCAGACAGACCAAAGCGTTCCATCAAACGTTCCTTTGCATCATCGTAGCTGGTACGGATGATACGGATAACTTCGTCGATATTGGAAATGGCGATACGCAGCCCTTCCAGAATATGCGCACGTTTTTCCGCCTTATCCAGATTGAATTTTGTCCGGCGGGTCACCACTTCTTCCTGATGTTTCAGGTATTCAGACAACATCTGCTGGAGATTCAGCACCGCAGGCTTGCCGTTTACCAGAGCAATCATGATGGCGCCGAAGCTTTCCTGCAGCTGGGTATATTTATAAAGCTGATTCAAGATAACGTTCGCGTTTACGTCTTTTTTCAGTTCGATGATGATCTGAATATCATCGCCGGCGGAAGCGTCGTACAAATCGCTGATGCCGTCCACACGTTTTTCTTTGACCAGTTCGGCAATCTTTTCAATCAAACGGAGTTTATTGACCATATAAGGGATTTCCGTTACGACGATCTTTTCTCTGCCGTTGCCCATGGGCTGGATTTCCGCTGTGGAACGCACAAGGATTTTACCTCTGCCTGTGCGGTATGCGGCGCGGATGCCGCTTTTACCCAGAATGGTGGCGCCGGTGGGGAAGTCAGGACCTTTGATATATTCCATCAGTTCTTCCACATCGGTTTCTTTGCCATTGATTTTATTATCTATCATGACGGTCAGACCGTCGATGACTTCTCCCAGATTATGAGGGGGGATATTTGTTGCCATACCAACGGCGATACCTGAGGAACCGTTCACCAGCAGGTTTGGAATTCTTGCAGGCAGAACCACAGGTTCTTTTTCCGTTTCGTCGTAGTTTGGCACAAAATCCACCGTATCTTTTTCGATGTCCGCCAGCATGGCTGCTGCCACCTTGGACATACGGGCTTCGGTGTAACGGGCTGCCGCTGCGCCGTAGCCGTCAATGGAGCCAAAGTTCCCGTGACCGTCTACCAGCATATAACGCATAGAGAAATTCTGTGCCATACGCACCATTGCCTGATAGATGGAGCTGTCGCCGTGGGGGTGATATTTACCCATGGTATCACCAGTGATACGGGCGGACTTTTTATAGGGTTTATTGGGCTCCAGATTCATTTCGTTCATGGAGTAGAGAATTCTTCTCTGTACAGGCTTCAGACCGTCACGGACATCGGGCAGTGCTCTGGCTACGATAACGCTCATGGCGTAGTCGATATAGCACTTTTTCATTTCCTCGTTGATGTCTATGGAAACGACCTTATCCATCTCGTTGTTTACTTCACTCATGGTTTCACCTCAATCCCTTTCATCAGAAGTCCATTTCCGCATACTGCGCGTTTTCCTCGATAAATTCCCGTCTGGGTTCCACACTGTCCCCCATGAGCATGCTGAAGATTTCATCTGCCAAAAGGGCGTCGCTGATGTCAACTTTTTTCAAAATACGGTGTTCCACTGCCATGGTGGTGTCTCGGAGCTGGTCATAGTCCATTTCACCCAGACCTTTGTACCGCTGTACGTCTTTGATGTTATCTCTGCCGATTTCTTTATACAGTTCTTCCAGCTGGGCATCGTCATAGACGTAATAATGCTTTTTGTTCTTCTCTACCCGATACAGAGGGGGCTGTGCGATATATACCTTGCCTTCCTCGATGAGCTGGGGCATATAGCGATAGAAGAATGTCAGAAGCAGTGTACGGATATGAGCACCGTCCACGTCGGCATCGGTCATGATAACGATTTTATGATAACGGAGTTTTTCAATGTCAAAATCCTCAGAAATGCCAGTGCCAAAAGCGGTAATCATATTGCGGATTTCCTCACTGTTGAGGATTCTGTCCAGTCTTGCTTTTTCCACGTTCAAAATTTTACCCCGCAGAGGCAGGATGGCCTGTGTTTTGGGGTCACGGGCCTTGATGGCAGAACCGCCCGCGGAATTCCCTTCGACAATATAGATTTCGCATTCGTAAGGGTCGCGGCTGGTGCAGTCTGTGAGCTTGCCTGGCATACGGGTATTTTCCAGACCGGTTTTGCGGCGGACAAGTTCTCTTGCCTTTCTGGCAGCGTCACGGGCTCTGGAAGCCATAAGACCTTTTTCGATGATGATTTTACCCACTGCCGGGTTTTCTTCCAGGAAATAGGTCAAATATTCGCTCAAAACGGCTTCTACGGCACCTTTTGCCTCGCTGGTGCCCAGTTTTGCCTTTGTCTGGCCTTCAAACTGCGGGTCACCCACTTTGATGCTGACAACGGCTGTCATGCCTTCTCGCACGTCATCGCCAGAAAGTTTTTTGTCGGAATCCTTGATGATGCCGATTTTTTTGCCGTAATCGTTGATGGTCTTGGTCAGACCGGATTTGAAGCCCACCAGATGGGTACCGCCATCGGGGGTGTTGATGTTATTCACGAACGTAAAGATATTTTCTGTGTAGCCGTCGTTATGCTGGAAAGCCACTTCCACCAGCACGCCGTCCTTTTCGCCGGTAGCGTAGAAAATATTGTCATAAAGAGGCTGACGGCTTTTGTTGATATACGCAACAAATTCCTTGATGCCGCCTTCGTAGTGGAAGGAGCGTTCCTGTTCCTTGCCTTCCCGCAGGTCGATAAGGTTGATTTTCAGACCTTTTGTGAGGAAAGCAGTTTCTCTCAGTCGCTGTTTCAGAACATCATAGGTAAACACCGTTTCTTCAAAAATTTCCGGGTCAGGCAGGAAATGAACGAAGGTACCGTGTTTGTCTGTGGTGCCGATTTCGTGAACAGGGCAAAGGACATTGCCTCTTTCGTATTTCTGTTCATAGATTTTGCCGTCGGTATAGACGTTGACATAGAGCCATGTGGACAGGGCGTTTACAACGGACGCACCTACACCGTGCAGACCGCCAGATACTTTGTATCCGCCGCCGCCGAATTTACCGCCTGCATGCAGTATGGTGAATACAACCTCCAAAGCGGAAATGCCTTTCTGGTGGTGGATACCCACAGGGATACCACGACCGTTATCCAATACAGAAATGGAGTTGTCGGGGTGGATGGTAACAGTGATTTCTGTACAGAAGCCTGCCAGGGCTTCGTCCACGGCATTATCCACGATTTCGTATACCAGATGGTGGAGCCCCTTTTCACTGGTGGAGCCGATATACATGCCCGGGCGTTTGCGCACCGCTTCCAGACCTTCTAAGACCTGGATTTGGCTTTCATTATATTCTGCTGACATATTTTCCTCTCCTCACATAATCTTGGCAATTTCCCAGATTTTCAGGAAAAATTGCCCCAAAAAAATCGGATGTTCCTGCATCCGGTAAATCATAGTGGTATTATATCATAAAAACATTGATTTTTCAAGGAAAACAGCCATTTTTATGTATTATTTCCAATGGCTTCTAACCTTAATTATGGATTTTGGGTAAAAAAACAGAAATTCCTTCTGACGCGGACAAACTGTCTTTTCTAGCAAAAGAATTTTTGCGGAAAATTTTCCAAATTGTTTTATCACAAATCGAAACATAAAAAAATCCCTCTGCCCGTTCCCAAGAACAATGACAGAGAGATCATTTCTTGCCGATTTTTCCGTTTTTCACATAAAACAGGTTTTCCCTGCTCAAATAACTGCGGACAGCATCCTCGATGCCGGTGCAGGTCAAAAATGCCTGCAAGCCTTCAATACTTTCCATAAGGTATTTCTGCCGCTTGCCGTCCAGTTCCGACAGAACGTCATCCAACAGCAGTACGGGACTTTCGCCCGTTTCCTCCCGAATCAGCTCGATTTCCGCAAGTCTGGCCGAAAGGGCCGTTGTCCGCTGCTGCCCCTGAGAGCCGAACTGCTTCACATCTTTTCCGTTGACCAGAAAAAGGATGTCGTCTTTGTGAGGACCTGCGTTGGTGGAACCGGTGTAAATATCCCGGTCTAAACTCCGCTCCAGCTTCTCCCGCAGACTGCCCCCCTCGCAATTTGGCTTATATTCCGTTTTCAGGCAGTCTTTGCCTCCCGTCAATATTTCATGCCTCTGGGCGGCTATTTCGTCCAGACGGGCTAAAAATTTGGCTCTGACAGCCATGATCCGCTCGCCTCGCTCAATAAGCTGTTCATCCCAGACGAAAAGGGTGTCTGCCAAAGCCGGCTTCACCTTGATTTCTTTCAGCAGATTGTTCCGCTGTTTCAGCACACGATAATACTGCTGAAGGTCATAAAAATACACGTTGCTGATCTGGCTCAGCTCCATATCCAAAAACCGTCTGCGCTCCGCCGGGCCGTCTTTGATGAGAGATAAATCCTCGGGCGAGAATATGACAGCGTAAAGGGTGCCGAACAATTCCCCCATTTTTTTCACAGGAATGCCGTTGACGGCAATGCCTTTTTTCTCGTCCCGTTTCAGGTGGACGTCGATACGGTCACCCCTGTTTTTCCGCATGACTTCCAAGCGGATATGGCTTTCTTCCTCCCCAAAGGCAATGAGCTGCTGCTCGCTTCTGCCCCGTAGAGAGCGTCCCAAGGCACAAAAATAAAGGGATTCCAGAAAATTGGTTTTCCCCTGTGCGTTATCGCCATAAAACAGATTCATGCCTGCTGTAGGCGCAATATGGAGGGGTTCCAGATTGCGGAACCCCTGTAAAGATACTTCTTTAATATACATAAATATGCACCTTTTTATTATAATTATAAATTATGCATAATACCCATGCATAGGGGTTTTGGGTTTATGCAATGCGGTTGCCTGCCCCATCTTCTGCTATAAAGCCTCTGCCATCATCATAAGGCAAAAAGGGAATCAAAAAAGGATGGTCTGTAATCTCATAGACTTCTCCTGTTTTCTCTTTTCGCAAGACTGCTACATTCTCGTCCATGACATACACAAACTGACACCGCCCTTCCGGGCCCGGCACATCATAGACGTAATACTTATCCTGAATGCCATAGGCAAAGCGTTCCCAGGAACGGGAAAGCCAGTAACGGTCACCGTTGTACTGCATCTTCACGAAATCCCCGTTTCGCCGCTGCTGGAATACTGCCAGATAGGGAAAATCCCAATCTTCTTCCCAGTCACGGTCTTCTTTCTTGTCTCTCCGCATGTAAACAGCAAAGCGATAAGTTTCGCCCTGTTCTTCCGCATCCTGCACCAGCTCTAACTGGATTTCCTCCGGCTGTACTTCGTGAAAAGCCGCAATGCTTTCCTGTATCTGCTCTCGGTCATTGCCCAGCAGTTTGGGCTTTCCCAGAAAAAACAGTATCCCTGCCGCCAAAAGGAGCACTGCCAAAATCACATATTTTCTCATGAAGCTTCGCCCCCCTTTACCACAAAGGATTGCCTTCCGCATCCAGGTATTCCGTATATATATTATCCCAGTAAGACAGGAAAGTCAGAAACGCCGGGCGTTCTTCTCCCACCGGGTAGGCATTTCCCGCTTCGTCCGTAAGGTAAGCCACATCTTCCCCGGTCACATAACAGAAATAATAGAACTCTTCTTCCAGAGAAAAGCGATATACATCAACCTGGGTATCCGGCGGGTCTGGCATAGCGTAAACATGACTAAAACGAGAAAGCTTACCTTCATACCATAGAAAATTCCCATCTTCATCCTGCCGGAACATGACCAACTGGGGATAATCCTCATTTTCTACGCTCTCATAAAAGACGCAGCGGTAAGTATATCCGTCAACTTCCCCATCCTCTACGTGTTTCAGATCAATTTCCGCCTTCCGTCCTCTCCCCACGCGGTCAATGGTTTCGCAAATTTCCTCATCGGTGTTTCCCAAAAGAGGGCGATTCTGCCATTTTGTCCAAAAGGTACAGCCAATGACAGCGATGATAAGGAATACCGCGCATAAAATCAAAGGTTTCAGATTGTTTTTTTCCATAGGACATGCCCCTTTCCCAGAAAAATCAGTCTTCTGCCACAACCTCTACTTTCCCAATGCCTTCGACTTCCACCACATCACCGGGGCGGATTTTTTTGCCCCGTTCCGTTGCCATGACCCCATTGACATAGACAACGCCGTCTGCCAGAAATACTTTCACATCAGAGCCCTGATCGATGAGCCCTGCCAGCTTCAGCACCTGCTGGAGTTTGATATACTCTGTATGAATATAGACTTTATCCATGATTTCCACTCCTTTCCGCAAAAAATCATTCTTTCATGAAAAACTGCACAGCAGTCAATGCCGCTGCCGCCAGAAGAATCACCACCACAAGAATCCAGGAACGGCGATTTCCAGCTTGCATCTGTTCCTGTGTCACCTCATGGGTTTTCAGATATTCTTTTCTCGACAGATAGGATGCGATGATCATCACCGCAAAACTTCCCCAAACCAGGAAAGGTCCACCTGCCCCCATCAAATGTTCCGCATTGTTGTTGGACTTGCCCCACAAAAACACCACCAATGCGGCAATCTGCAATATCCGCAGTACAATATACATAAACGAAGCCCCTTTCCGTTTATCTGCAATCCGTTCCGAAAATTACAAAATCCACATGATGATTACAGCGATGACAATCACAGCCATCAAAATGATGGAGCGTTTATTTTCCGCCATGGTCTGTTCTTTTGTCACCGCGCCGCTGTTCTGGCGCACTTTCGCACCCAGATAAGCCGCAATGATCATTACGGCAAAACTTCCCCAAACCAGAATGGGCGCACCATTGCCAACAAGATTCCGTGCGTTATCATTGGCGCTGCCCCACAAAAATACAACCAGTGCCAAGATCTGCACAGCACGCATGATCATATACATGTATGAACTCCTTTCAGTCTATGATTATTGCTTCTCTTTATTTGATTTTCATCACATACGCAAAGGCAGGATCAGATACTGATAAGCCTTGCCTTCCAGCGGCACGATGGTACAAGGGCTGAGAGATCCGGTGAAACGGATTGCCACTTTTTCATCGTCGATAGCACGCAGGGCTTCAATCAAATAACGAGGATTGAAAGCAATCTGCATTTCGTCGCCGTCTGTTTCGTTCGGCACTTCTTCATAAGCGGTGCCCATATCACTTCTTGCTGTGATGACCAATACATTGGGTTTCAATTCCAGACGCACAGGTGTTTTACGGTTATCTCTGGAAACCAAAGACGCGCGTTCCAGTGCCTGAATCAATTCATTTGTATCAATGATGATCTTTGTTTTGAAATCTTCTGTAAAGTTATTTTCATAGCTGACATATTCCCCTTCCAGCAAACGGGAAACCATGGTTGCCATGCCCAGATCGAAGAGCACGTGTTTATCTGTAAAATACAGATGCACCTTATCTTCGTCTTCCTGAGAAAGGATTTTTGTCAGTTCTGTCAAAGTTTTGCCGGGAACCACAACGCTCTTTTCTGTAAAGTCATGTTCCAGAGGGCTTTTGCGGAAAGAAATGCGGTAGCCGTCGATGGAAACCACCTGGAGTGCGTTTTCTTTCATTTCGAACAGTTCCCCAGTGAGGATCTGTTTGGTAGATTCCTGAGAAATGGAGAAAATGGTCTGACGGATGAGGTTACGCAGTTCATTCTGTCCCAAAGTATAAGCTTCTTCCTGTACCACATCAGGCAGTGCAGGGAAATCGTCGCCGCTCTGCCCCATGATGGTAAAACGGGAAGTACCGCCAGTGATGGTGATGCTGTTTTTCTCATCGGTTTCCAGTGTGACAGTATCGCCGTTCAAACGACGGATAATCTCATGGAAGATTTTTGCTTCAATGGCGATTTCGCCTTTTTCCAGTACATCTGCATCAATGGATGCAGTCTGGATACCCAGTTCCAGATTATTGGCTGTCATAGTGAAGCCTCTTTGGTCTGCTGTCAGCAGAATACATTCCAAAATGGGAAGTGTTGTTCTGGAGGAGACAGCCTTGTTCACGATATTGATGAAGTTCAGCAAGGTTTCTTTGCCGCACATGAGTTTCATTTATACACATCTCCTTTTTGTTCACAGTGCATGGATAGAATAATAGAATTTGGTTCGTAGCAGTAGCAGTAGAGGGTGTGGAAACTGTGGAAAACCCCATTTTTCCTTGAAATCATGGGAAAAACCACCGAGGGACAACCATGTGGAAAAGCCAAGGACAACTCCCCTGCTTATAAACACTTTCCACAGGGGTCTATTTTCCCCTCCATTTATCCACAGCCTGTCCCAAGGAATTTCACAGCCCCATGGGGACAGACTTATCCACAGGTTGCGACTGCCTTTTTTACCGTTCTTTGATCTCTTTTTCCAGTTCCATGATGGTATTTTTCAGTGCTTCGTCATTTTCCATCTGCTTTTCGATTTTGGAAATGCCATGGATGACGGTGGTATGATCTCTGCCGCCGAAGCTTTCGCCGATTTTCGGCAGGGAAATGTCTAATAATTTCCGGCACAGGTACATGGATACCTGTCTGGGAAAGGCGATGTTTTTGGGCTTTTTGTTGCCCTGAATGTCCTCTACGCTGATGTTGTAGCGTCTTGCCACAATCTCCTGAATGAGCTGTGGTGTCAGAGGCGCCTGGGCGTTTTCGCTGTAAACATCCCGCAGGGTTTTTTCTGTCAGCGCCAGTGTGATTTCCTGATTTGTCAGGGTTGCGTAAGCCACGATGCGGGTCAGTGCCCCTTCCAGTTCACGGATGTTGGATACGATATTCTTCGCGATGTAGGCCATGACTTCGTCGGGCACATGGAGGTTGTCACGATCTGCTTTTTTCCGCAGGATGGCAATTCTTGTTTCGTAGTCAGGGGGCTGAATATCTGCGATGAGGCCCCATTCGAAACGGCTGCGCAGACGGTCTTCCAGTGTTTTGATTTCCTTGGGCGGACGGTCGGAAGAAATGATGATCTGTTTGTTGGATTCATACAGCGCATTAAATGTATGGAAAAATTCTTCCTGTGTCCCTTCTTTTTTGGAAATAAACTGAATATCGTCGATGAGCAGCACGTCAATGTTCCGATATTTGTTGCGGAATTCCTCGTTTTTGTTGTTCTGAATGGACAGGATCAGCTCGTTGGTGAAGGTTTCGCTGGTTACATAGAGCACCTTTGCCGCCGGATTCTTATCCAATATAAAGTGTGCGATGGAATGCATCAGGTGGGTTTTGCCCAGACCGGAGTTTCCGTACAAAAATAAAGGGTTGTAGGCTTTTGCGGGAGATTCCGCAACGGCAAGGGATGCCGCGTGAGCCATACGGTTGCTGTTGCCCACCACGAAAGAGCTGAATACATATTTGGGATTCAGATTCCGCGCCACATCGCCGCTTTCTTCTTTTTTCACTTCTGCTGTGGTATGGACGGGAGTTTTTTCCCCTTCGGTCAGGATGACGATGTCGTAATTGATGCCCGTCACGTTCTTCAGAGCGCTGCGGATGAGGGTCAGATGACGTTTTTCCAGAATTTCCTTGCATACGTTGTCACTGACCTGCAGCAGAAAACGGCTGCCGTCGATGCCCACAGGCACAATGGGCAGAATCCATGTTTCAAAACCGATGGATGAGGAAATTTCCTGTTCGATGAGCTTCAAAGCCGCGTTCCAAGATTGGTTGATGTCCATAAACAATCCTCCTATTACATTTCTTTTTCAAAAATCCGATGCAAAATGCTGTGGATAACCCATTGGTTTGCCCACAGTCCCCTGTTTTTTCCCTGTGTATGGACAACACATTTTGCTTTTTATACACAGCGGTGTGGAAAAACAGTCCCGATGTTTTACACAATCCCGAAAAAATAGATATTTCGGTCTTTTGATGCAAATCATATTTTTTTCATCCGCAGAAAATCCACAGCTCACAAAAGTTATACACAGGGTTATCAACAGCTTGTGGATAACTTTCCGAAACAAGGCGTGGAAATTGTGGAATAGCTGAAAAAAAGGACAAAAATCCTGCCGCTGTCGTCAAAGGGAGCCCCTTTTTTCCAAGTTCCGCCAATGCAGGACGGTTTTTTTCGGCAAATTTTCAGACAAAAAAACAGCTCTCTGTTTCCCTTTTGGTATTCGGTACGTCAAGACAGCTGCCTGCCGCGGAGGCACATCTCATTTTGATTCTGTCTTTCAGTATAACAAAAGTTATCCACAACCGCAATGAAAAAATGGACTGAATTGTGGAAAAGTCAGATTTTCACCAAAAAAGCAAATGGCACAACTTGTGATTTTTTTGTCAAAAAAACGGAAAATCACACAAAAACAGCAGTCCGTTTTTTGATAGTCCATATTTTTTCTGTATTTTTTACAAAATCAGAACACAGAGAAAAAATCGGGTTAATTACAATATATAGAACAAAAAGTCCCAAAGAGTTCCAAATGTACTTTTTTTTGGTATGGATTTTCGTACAATTTTTTGTGGAAAATGGAAAAAAAGCCGTAAATTCCCCTTGTAGCGGATATTTTTTTCTTGACGGGGACTTGCTTTTTCACTATAATAGTAGCAGTGCTCGTAAAAAGGGCGTTAAAACCCTGCAAGGACAAAGGAGGTGCATGTGCAATGAAAATGACATTTCAGCCCAAGAAAAGACAGAGAAGCAGAGAACACGGCTTCAGAAAAAGAATGAGAACTGCAAACGGCAGAAAAGTGCTGGCTGCAAGAAGAAGAAAAGGCAGAAAAGTACTGTCCGCATAATTTTCGATGATACCAAGAGTAAATTAAGGCCGCAGAATGTGGCCTTTTGTTCGTCATTGGAAAAAATTTTTTTAGGCAAATCGGGAAGGGAGCTGGATGACCATGCTTTTTACACAATCCCTGAAAAAGAATTTTCAGTTTCGCTATGTATATCATAAGGGCAGATCTTTTGCCAATCGCCGTCTGGTGATGTATATCATCAAAAACGGCACGGCGGAAAACCGTCTGGGCATTTCCGTCAGCAAAAAAGTCGGCAAGAGTGTTGTCCGCTCCCATGTGACCCGCCTGATCCGGGAAAGCTACCGCAGTATGGAAGCAGAGCTGAAGCGTGGCTATGACATCGTGGTCATTGCCCGTGTATCCTGCAATGAGGCTTCTTATTGGGAAGTGCGGGATTCTCTGCGTCATTTGATGAAAAAACATAATTTCTTCTGCCCGGAGGAAGCGGAAAAAAAGTGAGATGATATGTTCGTATGGTAAAAAAAGTATTTTTGTTTCTCATTCGTTTGTATCAGCTGGGGATCTCCCCTTATATCGGGCCCCATTGCCGTTTTACCCCCACCTGTTCCAGATACGCCTATGAAGCCATCCAGAAGTATGGTGCCTTAAAGGGCGGCTATCTTGCGGTGCGGCGGTTATTGAAGTGCCATCCTTTTCATGAAGGCGGCTATGATCCGGTGCCTTGATTTTTTTGTTTGATTGCGCTGATGAAAAGTGCAGAAAAATTCTCATGTTTGGTGTTGTAAGGAGGCAAAAAAGTGAATGAATTGATGTTGTTGTCCACCATGCGTATGGTGCGAGAACCGGGTATTTTCGAACCCATTGCCATCGTTCTTGGCAAAATCTATAACATGCTCTTTAACGGCATTTACGGCAGTGTCAGTGCAGGTGCGCTGGGGATTGCCATCATCGTTTTTACCTTAATCGTGAAACTTATCTTGTTCCCTCTGATGATGAAGCAGCAGAAGTCTTCCTTTAAGATGCAGCAGCTTCAGCCGGAGATGAACAAAATCAGAGATAAATACAAAGGCAAGACCGACACCATGTCTCAGCAGAGAATGGCGCTGGAATTGCAGGACTTCCAGAAGAAAAACGGCGTACACCTTATGGGCGGCTGCCTGCCTATGCTGATCCAGCTTCCTATCCTGTACGCACTGTACTACATCTTCCAGAACGCTTATGTTTACGTTGATGTCATCGGCAACAACTACACAGACATCGCCAACGCCATCATCCAGATTCCCGCGGCGCTGCGTATGGAAGCCTTCACACCTTTTGCACAGGATCTGGTAGATACTTATAAAAATCTGGGCACCATTGACCTGAGCAATGTCAATGACGTTGTTATGCTGGTAGCAAATATCAAAGCAGACGACTGGAACACCATTTTGGCTACACTGGGTGACAGCGGCAACGCACTGCTGCCTCTGCTGGATACCAAAAACAATATCGAAACATTCCTGACCATTCCGCTGGTAAGTAAGTGTGGTCTGAGTTTCCCTAGCATTATTGTGCCCATTGTGGCAGGTGTGACCACATTCCTGCAGTCTAAAGTCATGACATCCCTGATGAACACCACCGCAAGTGCGGAAAACGATCAGGCAGCAGCCATGACACAGAGCATGAACAAAATGATGCTGTATTTCATGCCCATCATGATGGCATTCTTCTGTCTGCAGGTTCCTGCAGGTCTGGGCGTATACTGGACAATCAGTAACATCTTCGGTATTTTGCAGCAGATTTTCCTGCAGAAATTCTACAAAAAGAAACTGGCTGAGGGGGCGTTGTAAGAAATGGACGAAATCAGAAAATCCGGTAAGACCATCGACGAAGCCGTTGCAGCTGCACTGGCAGAACTGCAGGCGGAAAAAGACGAGGTCACCATTACCGTTATTGAAGAAGGCTCCAAAGGCTTTCTGGGCATGTTCGGCGGCAAAGATGCCGTTGTACTGGTAAAGAAAAACTTCAATCCCGAAAAAGCGGCAGAAAACTTCCTGCGCGAAGTATTCCTGTCCATGGGACTGATCATCAAAATCGAAACAAAAATGCAGGATAAACACCTGCTGGTTGACCTGACTGGTGACGATATGGGGATTCTCATCGGTAAAAGAGGTCAGACACTGGACGCTCTGCAGTACCTGGTAAATCTGGTTGTGAACAAAAACAGTGCGTCTTACATCAGCGTCATGCTGGATACAGAAAACTACCGCCAGAGAAGAAAAGAAACACTGGAAACACTGGCGTTCAACCTGGCGAAAAAGGTAAAACACACCAGAAAAAATGTGGTGCTGGAACCTATGAACCCTTATGAAAGAAGAATCATTCATTCCGCATTGCAGAATGACCGCTATGTGACAACATTCAGTGAAGGGAAAGAACCTTTCCGTAATGTGGTCATTGCCCTGAAAGGCAAAAACGGTCAGCCCAAAGATTCCAGAAAAATGGAACGGGGCGAAAGACACGAAAGAGCGGAAAGAATGGAAAAAGCAGAAGCATAAACTTTACAAAAGAAGGCGACCAAAGGGGATACCCTGCGGACGCCTTTTTCTACAGATATGAGAAAAGAAAGGGGATTTATCTATGCTGCAGCAGGCAAATTTTCTGGACGACATCATTGCTGCCATCTCCACACCACTGGGCAGCGGCGGCATCGGCATCGTCCGCATGAGCGGGAATGGCTGCATCGCTTTGGCGGACACCATTTTCCAGGGCAAAAAGAAACTGACGGAAAAACCCAGTCACACCCTTTCCTATGGGAAGATCACCGACGGTCCCGACGGGGAAGTCATTGACGAAGTGCTGGTTTCTGTCATGAAAGCCCCTCATACCTATACAAAAGAAGATATCGTGGAAGTGAACTGCCACGGCGGCTTTTTGGTGACTCAGCGTGTCTTGCAGGCACTGCTCAATGCTGGCGCCAGACTGGCAGAACCGGGCGAATTCACAAAACGTGGCTTCCTCAACGGTCGTATCGACCTGACCCAGGCGGAAGCCATCATTGACCTGATTCAGTCCAAAACAGAGCTGTCCCGTCAGGCGGCTGTGAATCAGCTGGAAGGCAGACTGAAAACAGAAGTCCGTCAGATGCGTCAGGAAATCATCGACATGATCGCTTCCATCGAAGCTGTCATTGACTATCCAGATTACGACATCGAAGAAGAAACTTACGATTCCATGGAGCAGGGCGCAAAGAAACTCCTTGCCCGCATGGAAAAACTTCTGGCAGGGGCAGACAGAGGGAAAATCCTCCGGGAGGGCTTGCAGACTGTTATCGTTGGGAAACCAAACGTAGGCAAATCCTCTCTCTTGAACTGGTTCTTGGAAGAAGACCGCGCCATCGTTACAGACATTCCCGGTACCACTCGTGATACCGTAGAGGAATATATCAACATCGACGGCATCCCCGTCAAAATCGTAGACACCGCAGGTATCCGTGAAACAGGGGACGTGGTGGAAAAAATGGGCGTGGAAAAATCCAAAGCCTATGCGGAACAGGCAGACCTGATTCTCATGATGCTGGATGCCTCCCGTCCACTGGAAGCAGAGGATAGAGAAATTTTGTCCTTCATTGATGGAAAACACAGCATCGTTATGCTGAATAAATCTGATTTGGAACAGAAACTTTCTCTGGAAGAACTGGAACAGTTCGTGCCAAAGGAACAGATTCTGTTCGTTTCCGTCAAAGAAAACACTGGTTTTGATGCCCTCATTGACGCCATCAAGACATTGTTCTTCAGCGGTCAGACCGCAACGGCAGACGACGCCCTCTTGGGCAATACCCGTCATAAAAATGCGCTTTATCAGGCAAAAGAAGCCATGGAACGCTGCCTTGTGACCATTGGCACCCGTATGCCCGAGGATTTCATTTCCATGGACTTGCAGGACGCCAGCCGGGCATTAGGGGAAATCACCGGCGATGTGGCTGATGAGGAAATCATCGACCGCATCTTCACCAAATTCTGTTTGGGAAAATAAAGGAAAGAAGGTAGAAACATATGAACCCATCTGGACAGGATAACGTACTGGGTACGGCAAATGTCAAGACATTATTAAGGCAGTTAGCCATCCCTGCCATCACCGCGCAGGTGGTCAACGTCCTTTATAATGTGGTTGACCGTATGTATATCGGGCATATTCCTGACATTGGGGCATTGGCATTAACAGGGGTAGGGGTCTGCATGCCCATTATCATGCTCATCACAGCCTTTGCGGCACTGGTGAGTATGGGCAGCGCCCCTCGTGCTTCCGTCCTCATGGGGAGAGGCGATAACGAAGAAGCGCATTATACATTGGGCAACAGCTTTATCATGCTCATCATCATCGCATTGATACTGACGGTATTTTTCCGCAGATTCGCGGAGCCTCTACTCATGGCATTCGGCGCCAGTGAAAACACCATCGGCTATGCCATGGACTATATGCGCATTTATACGCTGGGTACCATTTTCGTACAGTTTGCCTTGGGTCTGAATGCTTTCATCACCGCACAGGGCTTTGCCAAAATCAGTATGGCCACCGTTGTCATTGGTGCTATCATCAATATCGTACTTGACCCCATTTTCATTTTCGGTTTCCATATGGGGGTCAAAGGTGCGGCGCTGGCTACCATCATTTCTCAGGCGGTTTCCGCTATCTGGGTACTGCGCTTTTTGACAGGCAAGAAAACCATACTGAAATTGCAGAAAAAATATTTCCGCCTGCGCGGCTCCGTAGTGGGACCTTGTCTGCTGCTGGGGATGTCCCCATTCATCATGCAGGCAACGGAAAGCGCCATCAGCGTTTGCTTCAATTCCTCTCTGTATCGTTATGGCAGCGACATTGCCGTAGGTGCTATGAGTATTTTGACCAGCATCATGCAGTTTTCCATGCTGCCCCTACAGGGCTTTACACAGGGGGCACAGCCCATTACAGGGTATAATTTCGGCGCCGGCAACGCGGACCGTGTGCGTCAGACTTTCCGCCTGCTGCTGCGGTATTGTTTGACTTATTCTCTGATACTGTGGGCAATCTGTATGGTATTCCCTCGTTTGATTCCGTCTATGTTTACCAATAACGAGGAATTACTGAGTTATACAGCTTGGGCACTGCGGCATTATATGGCACTCTCTGGCATTTTCGGCATCCAGATTGCCTGCCAGCAGACTTTCATTGCCATCGGCAACGCCAAAACATCCCTGTTCTTGGCAGTTTACAGAAAGATTATCCTGCTCATTCCTTTGATTTATATTCTGCCTGCCATTTTGGAGCAGAAAGACAGAGCCGTTTTTCTGGCGGAACCCGTGGCAGACTTCATCGCTGTGACCACCACAGCCATCATGTTTGCTTACCAGTTTAAGAACGCCATGAAAAAACTGGAGGCAGGCAAAAAGCCCGCAGAGGCGTAAAATATGTTTTTTTTGGAGAAACCCTCGAAAATCCTTGCATTCCGGGGGTTTTTCTCATAAAATGGTACAATGGAAATTCATGTGGAAGTAAATAAACTTCAAATAGAGGTGAAAATAGAACATGTACGAAGCAGAAACCATAGATATTGCCGTTGTGGGCGGCGGTCATGCAGGCTGTGAAGCCGCATTGGCAGCAGCCAGACTGGGTATGGAAACGGTGATGTTTGCCATCAGTCTGGACAGCATTGCCATGATGCCCTGCAACCCCTCCATCGGCGGCAGCTCCAAAGGCCATCTTGTCCGCGAAATCGACGCATTGGGCGGCGAAATGGGCAAGAATATCGATAAGACCTATATCCAGACCAAAATGCTCAATACAGGCAAAGGTCCCGCTGTGTACTCTCTGCGGGCACAGGCGGACAAAACAAGATACCATGAGGAAATGAAACATACGCTGGAGAAAACCCCTCATCTGCGCATCAAGCAGGCGGAAATCTCCGAAATCCTCATGGAAGACAATAAGGTGGTGGGCGTTGTCACTGCCAGCGGTGCCGTTTACCGTTGTAAAGCGGCTGTGCTTTGCATGGGCACATATATGAAAAGCCGTTGCCTGACCGGGGACTGCATCACCGAAAGCGGACCCAATAACCTGATGCCTGCTACAAAACTGAGCCAGAACCTGCTGGATATGGGTATCCGTCTGTTCCGTTTCAAAACAGGCACACCTGCCCGTATGAACCGGAACTCTCTGGACTTCAGCAAAATGCAGCCCCAGTACGGCGACCCTGACATCGTGCCTTTCTCCTTTGAAAACACACCGGAAGGCATCGCCAGAGAACAGGATTTGTGCTGGCTTACTTACACCAACGAAAAGACCCATCAGGTCATCCGGGATAATCTCCATCGTTCTCCCTTGTTTGGCGGCTTGATTGAAGGCACAGGCCCTCGTTATTGCCCGTCCATCGAGGATAAAGTGGTGCGTTTTGCCGATAAGGAACGTCACCAGCTCTTCGTAGAACCCGAAGGAGAAAACACCGAAGAAATGTATATCCAGGGCATGTCCTCCTCTTTGCCGGAGGATGTGCAGATTGCCATGTACCGTACCATTCCCGGTCTGGAAAACTGCGAAATCACCCGTTTTGCATATGCCATCGAGTATGACTGTATCGACGCAACCCAGCTGAAGCTTTCTCTGGAATTTAAGGACTATCACGGTCTTTTTTCCGCTGGTCAGTTCAATGGTTCCTCCGGCTATGAAGAAGCGGCTGCACAGGGGCTTATGGGCGGTATCAACGCCGTTCGTTATATCCAGCAGAAAGAACCCATTATCCTCCAGCGTTCCGACGGTTATATCGGCGTTCTCATTGATGACCTCATCAGCAAAGGCAGCAAAGAGCCTTACCGTATGATGACATCCCGTGCGGAATTCCGTCTGCTCCTTCGTCAGGATAACGCAGACCAGCGTCTGACACCCATCGGTCATGAAATCGGCTTGATTTCCGATGAACGCTACGAAGCATTGCTGGAAAAAGAACGTCAGACTGGGGAAGAAATCGAAAGGGTAAAAGCCCTGACCATCACCCCTGCCAAAGAAACACTGGAACTGTTGGAACAGTACGGCAGTACTCCCATCAAGTCCGGTTTCAAACTGGCAGACCTTATCAAACGTCCCGAACTGGATTATGAAAAACTGGCGCCTTTGGATAAGGAACGCCCCGAATTGCCTGCCCCTGTACGGGAACAGGTGAATATCCAGATCAAATATGAAGGCTATATCAGCCAGCAGCTGAAACAGGTGGAACAGTTCAAGAAACTGGAAAACCGTCTGCTGCCGGAAGATTTGGACTACGAAACCATTCAGGGGCTTCGACTGGAAGCCCGTCAAAAACTCAATGCCATTCGTCCCCGTTCCATGGGTCACGCTTCCCGTATCACAGGCGTTTCCCCGGCGGACATTTCCGTTCTGCTCATTTATATGGAACAGCAGAAACGAAATGGCTGAGAAATGAAGGAGGGGAAGAAATATGTTCTTTCTTTCATGGAACGGCAAACCTATGCCGAAACCACAGGGCAGGAAACTGTTTCTGCCCGTCAATCATAAAGCCTTTCGGCTGGAGGATGCGGTGCTTTCCACCCGGAAATCTCCGTTTTTCTCTCTGGTCAGTCCCAAAGGCACACTCCTTGCCTTTCTCCATGCCCTGAAACAGGAGGGCACAGAGGAAGCGAGAGGGTATCTGTCCAGCGCCATCAGTGGTGCGGACTTGGAAGAAATCAAAGGGGTTTTTGCCCATGCGGAAAAATACCGCTTTTTCGTGAAGGAAACAGGGGAGCGCATGCGTACCCTGTCCCTTGCGGCGGCAGGAGAAAAGGAAGTCATTTCCGTTGGCATGGTGGCAGAGCCCGACGACTTTGGCAAATGGAAAATCTATTGTATCGAAAAGGAGTAGCTTATGGAACATAAGGTATTGTTACAGGAAAGCTGTGAAAAAATGGGCGTGACCCTCACAGAAGAAATGGCATCACAGTTTATGACATATCTGTCCCTGCTGCTGGAATGGAATGAGAAAATGAACCTCACCGCCATTACAGACAAAAAAGACGTGGTGCAGAAACACTTTGTGGATTGCCTGAGCATCCTGCCCCATTTGTCATTGACCGGACAGGAAAAGATCATCGACGTAGGTACAGGGGCAGGTTTCCCCGGTATCCCTGTGAAAATTGCCTGTCCTCAGGTAGAAATGACCCTGCTGGACTCTTTGCAGAAACGCATTGGCTTTCTGGAAGAAGTGGGCAGTCAGCTGGGACTTTCCGGCGTGCATTATGTCCATAGCCGTGCAGAGGACGGCGGTCAGAATCCTGATTATCGGGAACAGTTCGACTTGTGCGTATCCAGAGCTGTGGCAAATCTGGCAGTCCTTGCGGAATTTTGCCTGCCTTTTGTGAAAGTAGGCGGCAGACTGGCGGCGCTGAAAGGCCCCGATGCCCTGAGAGAAATTGACGAAGCCCAAGGCGCGCTGAAAAAACTGGGGGGCAAAGTGGCAGAAGTCATGGATGTGGAAATCCCTTTCACAGACTTGCAGCATAAACTGGTCATCATTGAAAAAACCGCGCCTACACCCAAGGCATACCCCAGAAAAGCAGGGAAAATCAATAAAAATCCACTGAAATAAGAAAATGCAATCAAAAAATTAAAATGATGTTGACAGGGTGTCGACTTTTTCGGCACCCTGTGAAAAAAGCAGGCTTTCTGTCGAGAGTCTGCTTTTTTTGTTGTACGGTTTTTGAGGATGGGCAATCCTTCTGTGCTAAAATGTGGAAAAAGGGAGTTTGCCGCTGTCTGGAACAGAAAAAAAACCCCTTTTTACAGACTTTGGCAGAACAGAAGGAGTGTTTGTATGGAAGTATTGAAATTTCCCGAAATGCGGTTGAAAAAAGATGCGGTGGTATACCAGATTCCCATAGAAAAAATCCGTTCCAATCCCTATCAGCCCCGACGCTATTTTCAGCGGGCAGCACTGGAGGAGCTTTCCGCCTCCATCCGGGAGTATGGGATCTTGCAGCCCTTAACGGTGCGGAAAATGAGCGGCGGTTCTTATGAATTGGTAGCGGGGGAGCGCAGGCTTCGGGCTGCGGAACTGGCTGGGCTGGAAACGGTGCCTTGCCTGCTGGTGCAGGTCAATGAGTATGACAGCGCCATGCTGGCGTTATTGGAGAATATCCAGCGGCAAAACCTGTCTTTTCTGGAGGAAGCGGAAGGCTATCGAAACCTCATGGAGGACTATGGTTTGACACAGGAAGAACTGGCTTCCAAGCTCTCCAAAAGCCAGTCTTTCATTGCCAATAAACTGCGGATACTGAAGCTGGAAGACCCTTTGAAGCGGCTTTTGGTGGAAAATAACTTCACGGAACGTCATGCCCGGGCATTGCTGAAACTGCCTAATGAAGAAACCAGAACGGTGGTGCTGGAGCAGATGATCCGGGAGGAACTGAATGTCCGTAAGACGGAAGAATTGGTGGCAGATACCTTGGAGAAAATGCGTGCCAAAGCCATGGCGGAGAAACAGGAACAGAAAGAAAAGCGCTGCGTCACGGATTTCCGCCTGTTCACCAATACCATCAAACAGTCTGTGGAGGTCATCCGCCGGGCAGGGGTGGATGTGGTCTATGAGGATGAGGAACAGGAAGATGGGTGCCAGATTACCATTCGGATTCGGAAGAAAGAGTAATGGGGAAGTGTTCCAAAGAACTGTTTTTGGCACAGCGCACGGTGTAAGCGGTGCCGCCTGTTTCTTTTTCCAGATAGTAAATGATTCCATGGCTTTGGCTGACCATATAGCGGTCGCGGGCATAAAAACAGCCGGGGTAGTAGGTTTCAGATAGATAAGTCAGGCTGTTTGCCTTTGCCGCTATTTCTTTCCACATGGGCGGCAGGTATCTATAGGGGAAAACAAGTTCCAATTGGATTTCAGGACAGGTATTTTGATGTGCCAAGAGGGTTTTTGCCGCCAAAAAGTCAAATCCTTTTGCGCCTCCGCAGAGAAAACGGCGATACCCTTTTTCTATACAGTCAGCAATGATTTTGTGCAATTCTTTTTCCAGAAGGGGGATTTTTTTGGGATATAGTTCTCTGTGCCCGGAAAAACAGCATGTTTTTGTTTTCAATGAAATCACCTCATATTTATAGTAACTATTTATATAGTGATAATCAATAATTAAAATAGAATAGATTACGATATAAATGGATATAGATTTTTAGAGAAGATATAGATAGCATAGTCCTAGAGGTGAAGCATATGGAAGAAAAGTCCATTTTGATACAGCGGAAATACGGCGCCGTCCGTCTGCGTTTGGCAGAGATCATGGACAGCCGTGGTATGACCCGCAACCAACTGAGCCGTTTGACAGGCACCCGCTATGAAGTCATCCACAAGTGGTATGGCGGCAAGGTGGAAAAACTGGATCTGGATGTTTTGGCACGGATTTGCTATGTGCTGGATTGTGAAGTTTCTGACCTGTTGGTTTATGAAGAAGCGGAAGAATAATAAACGTAAGCCGGTATATTTTCATGGAAAAACACCGGCTTTTTTATTTATTTTCTTCAGAAAATATGAAGTTTTTTTGTTTACATAACATATATAATATGATTTGGATTACAGAAGGGTGTGTCTTTGACATGCGGACACATTCTAATGAACAATCACCACATTGCTTGATTTCTGGGGCAGTTTTCAGAGGAAAATAACGCCAATAAAAACAGGAAAGCCGGAATCCTTTTTATGCAAGGAATCCGGCTATATTTGTTTTCTTATGATACAGCCCCCAAAAATCAGATGGGACTGTCAAAAGTCTGATGAAGTTTCATGTAGGAAGCGGAAGCCGTAGCTGCCAGAATGTTGTCACGTTCCAGCCAAGCTTCTGCTGTCATGCTGTGGATGGTTCTGCCCAGATGGGACATCTGCACTTTGTAATGGATGACGTCGTTGGGTATAACGGGCTTCAAGAATGTGGTATGGATGGTCACTGTGGAAACCATATGCTGTTTTGCGAAATAATGGGACAGCAGACCAAAGGACACATCAAAGTTTGTTGCCATAATGCCGCCGTGAAGCCCTTTTTCCGGGTTCAGCTGCCAATCCTCTACGGTAAAGGCAAACTCTGCGGACTTTTCTTCGAAATTGCATGCCACCAGTCTGGGTTTGAGCAGTTTTAACACGCTGTCTTTCAGCAGTGGAAATTCCGGGTCAGAAAGCTGACTGAGCCATGCTTCCATATTCTCCTGTGAGGAGGTTTCTTCGCTTAAGTAGATCATAGGTCGATTCCTTTCTTTTGTTTAGATTTCTGTTTTGACTTTATGGTGGAGAATCTTGAATGTGGCTGTTGCGGTGGCAGCCAGTTCTCCTGTGCTTTTCAGATATACTTTTCCTTCCAGTGTCACAAGACTGCGGCCGAAGGACTTGATTTTGCTGTGGAACACCATGGTATCGCCCATACGGATGGGGCGAACAAACGTGGAGGACAGGCTGACGGTGGTCAGCATATTGGGGTATGCGTAGTAATGGCAGAGCATCCCCAAAGAGGTGTCAAAACCAGTGATGATGATGCCGCCGTGGACCATGCTCTGGGGGTTCAGTTCCCATTCCAGCGCTTCATATTCCATCACGGCTTCTCCTGTCTGAAAATCGCAGGATACGAATTTGGGTTCCAGTTTGGCAATGGCGCCTTCCCGCAGACGGGAAGAATTGGGGGCCACTGCCTGATGGTACCATTCTTCCATTTGGGTCTGTGACAGACCGGGCAGTTCATTGAAGTTCAAATCAAAAACATCCTTTCCATTCCTTTTTTCCTTTGTTGGTCTGAAGGCTCACATGGCTTTGCGCTCCAGATCTTCTTCACTCAAAAAATCTTTCAGGATCTGGCCAAATGCCTTGCTGTTTTCCATGTGGGGCAGGGCAGCCGTATCCTCAAAGAGCATAAATTCCCCTTTTTCCTGTAAATTTTCGGCTTCTTCCAGATAAACGGCGCTGTTGCGTACATTTCTCTCTCCCCAAATCAGCAGGAAGGGCAGAGAAAGAGAAGCAAAAGCCTGTTTGGTATCGGCAGCGGCAAAGCGGGTCACATAACCGGCATAGCTAGCCTGTGCGCCTTTGCCGTAGCGTGCGTTTTGTTTCAGGTTTTTCACGAAGTCAACCGGCATCCGTTCTTTCTGGTAAAAGAGTTCTTCTGCCAGAAGCCGCAGGGCTTTTTTGGATGTGCCGTCCAGAAATGCCTGGGTGCCGATGACAGGCGACAGCAGTTTTTTCAGCTGCTGGGTATCATTGGGTGTGGCAAATCCTCTGCCGATGCCTTCGGGAGAGATGAGCACCATCTTTTCCAGATCTTCCGGGTAAAGCATGGACAGCACCAGAGCGATGTCTGCGCCGCCGTTGGCAGCAGCAAGAGCAACGGGTTTTCCGATGACATCCGAAAGGAAGCTGTGAAGGGCTTTGGCGTACTGATAAGCTGTCCAGGGCTTGGTGGGCTTGTCGGACTGACCGTAGCCCGGCAAATCTACGGTGTATACCCGAAAATCTTTTGCCAGCTTTTCGATCTGGGGGCGCCATTCCCGTCTGGATGCCCCGGGATGGAGGCTGTGGAGCAGTACCACAGGACGACCATAACCAAAACGTTCATATGCCATAGAAACCCCGTCGGGGGTGGTGTAGCTTTCAAAAGGTGTTTTATCTCCCTTACGGGATGCCCGATGCAGACTGATGCGCTGATAAAGGATAAGTCCGGCGGCAGTGATGCCGGCAGAGGCAAAGAGAGGGAGAGAAAGTTTCCGAATGGCTTTTTGAATCATCGTGTTACCTCCTTTTTTTCTTTTCAGCAAATTAAAAAAATCCCATTACTATTATTATGAACCGAAATCGTGCATTTGAAAAGAGGCAGTTTCATAAGAAAGATGGAAGTTTCATAAGATAGTATGAAGATTTTTGTTTCTGGAGGGGAAGGGCAGATGGAAGGGTTTCTGGTGCTGGCAGGACAGTTGTTTCTCATTGTGTGTATCCAGTCGGTGCTGGAAGTGGCAGCGGCAGACCGTTTCCAGAACCATCTGCAAAAAGTCATTTCTCTGGCGGCATACCTGGCGGCGCTGGTGTTGGTGCTGCGGTTCATGGATGGATATTTGCTGGATATGCTCCAAAGACTGGCAAGAGGGCTGTAAAGATGGGTTCATGCCCAAATCATAGAAAAATAAAAAAGCTGGAATCCTCGGATTGAACTGAACCCAAAAAGTTAGACAATATTTTCAAATTAAAATTGTTTAAGAAGCCAGAAGGGCTTGTTGTCTGTAAATTGCAGGTGGCAAGCCCTTTAGTTTTGCTTTGATTCGATGGTTATTATAATAATCCAAATATTCCACCAATTCTTGTTTGAAGTGTTCCATGGATTGAAACTTTTGGAGATAGAGAAGTTCACTCTTAAGCAGTCCAAAGAAATTTTCCATAACTGCATTGTCCAGACAGTTACCCTTTCGGCTCATACTTTGCCGGATACCTTTTTGTTTGAGCATTTGGCGGTAATATTTGTTTTGGTACTGCCATCCTTGATCGGAATGGAGAATCAAACCTGTTCCAT
>NZ_JADCKK010000040.1:0-22195 GCF_014982935.1 Anaerotignum lactatifermentans
TAGCCGCCAAGGGCGGCAGTTGAGAAAGTAGAGCACTTGGCGGACTTTCAATGCGCTTGCAAGCGCAGCTGGTAAGAGCCCCTTCTAGGGGCAGAGCAAACCACCGGCTAAGCCGGTGGTCCTGATTTCTATTAAGAATATTGAAAGATTTGTTACAGCCCTGTAATGGAATAAGCATAGATTCTTTGTTAGAATATCATTAGAAATCGGGGGTGTGTTTATGAAAAAAGTCTTGTTAATGTCGCTTGTAGTTTCTTTCATATTGCCATCTGTTGCTTTAGGGAGAAGTGGCGCAGGCGTGAAAGATGAAATCAGTATTGGGGATCAAGAAGAAAAAACGCGAATTATGTATATGAGTGAGTACCATAAAATAGGGTTTCGCTGTCTTCCGCAAGGAGAATTGATTATTCGCTGGCCTTTAGGTACAGAAGAAGAAACGCTTTATTTTGCTCTGGAATCGCCGAGCGATCCGTCAATGACTGCAGATGGAGAATCCTTTTTGGAAATTTACAGCGTAAAAGGCGGAGAAATAGAAAGTTTATCAGATAATTCCTTTGCTGTAACGGGAACAAATATGCAGACCAATATCACAATGGACTGGTCACTTCCCAGGGCAGGTATCGTTGAAAAAACAGATTTGGTTTTGCATGTATCGGAAAATCAAGATATGAACGATGCAGAAACTTTTCCATTTTTGAAAATTATACCGGAGAACACACCAAATGCCATATGGCATGTATCTTCATGGAATATTAAAGAAAAGGAATATGTGGAAAAAAGTGATGTTTTAATGCAAAAAATGTTTGCATATCGTCAGGAAAATGGAACATATATGATACCTGGTCGTTTTTGGGTGGAGGAATATCCCCAATATTTGGGGATAGAATGGCAATGGAATCGTGCGGACAAAACGTTTCATATTTTCAGAAATGAAAAAGAATATATCTTTACAGTTGGACAAAACTATGTTTCTGTCAACGGAGAAAGATTTTATTTTATGACAACACCTGAAATTGTAGATGGACGCATTTATTTGCCACTAGATATGATGAAATTAATGTGGAGCGATGAATCTGAGATCATAGAACAAGATGATGTATTGCAGCTCATTGTTTGCACTTAATCCGTTCAAAAATCAATAGCAAGGGAAAGTTTCAAAGAAAGGTGGAGAAGATGATGAAAAAAAGATGTATGGCTTTGACGCTTGCGGCGGTTATGGTGTTTTCTGTGACGGCTTTTGGGGCAAGTAATCCGGCGCAGAACGGCAAATGGGAATCGGCTTACGGAAATGGTACGGTATCAGCAGAAAAAGAAATGTATGCGACGACTGTTCGCAGCATGTTGAGTGGAAATGTCACATTTACGCTGCCTCAAGAAGCGCAGGGGAAAAAACTGTATCTGGCTTTGGTGGATACAGAAGATTGGCTGTCTGGCGGAGAAGAGGCGTTTTACTATGGTTTTCTGGAAGAATGGAAAAATGGTGATATGAAAATGATTTACATGAAGGGAGAAGGTAATGTTTTTACGGTGCCTCTGACAGAAGATACCATGGAACTGAAAGTTGTTTATGATGATGAAAGAAAAGCGGGGAGAAGTATTTCTCTGGTGGCTTTAGGTGGAAGCCAGTATGCCGATAATCTTTTTGCGGAATATGAAGATCAGTTATTGGTACAGGATTTGATTTCTTTATATTACAGACCGGACTATAAAAACGAAATAGAAATGGTTCCCTGTACGATAGATGTAACCATTGGTGCAGACATTATGCAGGTCGATGGAAAATCATATCCATTGGATGTACCGGCATATATCAATGACGCAGGATATACCATGCTTCCCATGCGTGCTTTGGTAGAAAATCTGCCGGAAGAAGTACAGAAAAAAGTGATTTGGGATGGTCAGCAAAGAACAGCATTACTTCTTTGTGGCATGACTACCTATCGTCTAACAGACGGACAGAAAGAAGCGGAAAAAGATGGACAACTCTGGATGCTCAAGAGTCCCTTGGAAATTAAAGAAGGACGTGTGTTCTTGCCTTTGCGGGAAATCGTCACATTTTGGGATCAGAGCAATATCCAATGGGAGAATGAAACAAAAACCGTTCATATTTCCGCGGATATGGTTCATTTTTTAGAGTAATAGACTAGAAAATTGGGGGGGAAGAGATGAGCAGAAAACGCACGATGACAAAGACTGATTGGAACAAACGAAAAAATGAGTTTTGGGCATGGAAACTGTCGCAAAACACAGAGAAAAAAGAATTTGGAGATGGATTTATCGTAAATTTTTACGACACCCATGGGCGATTGTTTTGGCGCTATGAAAGATATTGGAATAGCATAGGCAGGTTTGCCAAAGGCGATTATCGATATAGCAAACGGTTTACCTATGATGAAAAAGGCAACTTGATACGTATGACGGAAAAACAGACGCCTCCATGTAAAACGCCATCCATGATGATTACAGATTTTCAGTATGATGAAACCAATGGGCTCATTTGTGTTAAAAGAAAACATTCCGAAAGAAGCATGACATCCTTTTATGATGGGGAACAACTGGAGATGGAACCTCTTTCGGAAACAGAAGCCATGGATTTGCCATCCGAACTGCATCGGTTTTGGGAACGGGATAAGGCATCTGTTGGAAAGATTACATGGGATAAAGGGGAAAGCCTTTTTGGTTATTCGGTCTTTGACAAAGAAAATGGCGAAAAAATCCGTTATTATTTGCAGGATGGTTCATATTTCTGTATGATTTGCCGGGAAAATCCACAGAAACCATGGGTTTTGCGAGGACCCGCAGAAGGAAAGTATGCTTGGATGGTTTATGGTATAGAACGAAGAAAAGAAAATGAGGAAGATTTGTCTGCGCGGGTTACTGTTTATACGGATATCCTCTCTACAGAAATGTTTCTGGAAATTTTGGATTATTTCCGTTCCATGTGTTCGGGGGATATTGTCCTTTATTTGAATGGATGGTTAGCGATGCCTGCGGAAATTTCCAGAAGGAATGAACAAGAGGCGAAAAAACGGAACATTAACTTTTTTTTCGTGTATTAAGTCATTGGAAAAGTCGGAAGCAACTGCTTCCGGCTTTTCTTTTGCCTGTAAAATGAAAAAAATAAAATTTGCTGTCAGAATTTTTATTTTCTCTGCGAATAGTAGAGTGTAGCAGGATTTTGCAAGAAATGGAGGGAAAATATTATCATACAGGAAAAAGGGGGAAAGATGATGGAGGATAAAGAACTGCTCAGGGTGATGCAGCAAAACCCTGAACATGGTATAAGTTTGGTGATGAAACAATATGCAGCTTTATGTTATTACATCGTAAAACAAAAATTATCAGATTTTTCGCAGGAGGAAGTAGAAGAATGTGTCAGTGACGTATTTCTGGCATTTTATCATCAGTATACAGCTATAGATTTGGAGCGTGGCAGCATCAAAGGATTTCTTTCGGTGCTTTCCCGCAGAAAAGCTATTGATCGTTGGCGAAGATTGGCAGGAAAAGAAACATTACCTTTACAGGAAGCAATCACAACAAGCGATTCATTGGAACAGCAGGAGGAGCGAAAAATATTGTTGGATGCGGTGTTGGCGTTGGGGGACCCCGATGCAAAAATTGTTATATTGAAATATTATTTCGGTTATCCCACAAAAAAGATTGCGGAGATATTTGGATTGAAAGAAAATACTGTAGATCAGAAAGTGCGGCGCAGTCTGGCAAAGGTGAAAGCGATTCTGGAAGGAGGTGACTGCCATGAAGTATGATTGGGAAGAAATGCTGGATCGACTGGAAGAAAAAGACTTGATTGAATTTTTGCCGGAAACATTGCCGGAAATGGATGAAGTTACCCGAAAAAGAATTGAAAAACGTACATTACAGAAAATCAGAAAAGAACGCAATCGTTTCAGCAGGAAACAGATTGTGGCAGTCCTGATTTGTCTGGTAGCTGTATTGGGCATTGCCGGCAGAGAACCGATCCAGGCGGCTTTTGAGCGGCTGTTTTATTATCTGCCGGGGGCTGGTATGTATGTGGATGAAGAAGGGAATACCCTTTACGAAGCGGAAATCATCAATGGAGAATTCACGGAAAATGATATTCATGTGCGGCTGAAGAATGTGTATGCGGAAAATCACACAGTCAATATGGAAGTGGAAATGACGGGGGATTTATTGGAACTGACACAAGAGGCGTATGAGCCAGATTCCAAAGATAAATATGAGCAACTGGAGGAAATGTACGCAGTTACTATAGAATATGATGGAAAACAGGATAAACTTACCCATGGTAACAAAGGTGCTTTAGTAGAGGATAAGGATAATACCTATGTTATTACCCGGTATAGAAGAGATTACCAGCGATATGTGAAAAATGCGGAACAGACCTATGTTTTGCATATCGCGGGATTTGAAAACGCCCTTTCCTTCCGTTTGACCGCCAATACTGGAAAAGAACAGCCGGAAAATATCGGTGCCAGTCAGACAAAAAATGGCATTACGGTCACCGCAGGAGCGGAAGTGACGGAAGAAGGCATCTGGTTTGAATATTATGTTTTGAGTGAAGAAATTCTGGCAGAAACAGATCAGACACATCGCTTTATTGCCATTTCCCTTCCATATGAGTATTTTCAATGGAACGATGTTCCTGAGGCTGAATTATATCAGCGGAGATATGTGATGAATCGAAATGGAGAAATGCTGTATCCCAAAGGGCTTTATTTTCATGATAATCTGGAAAATGGGAAACGGATTCTTTATGAAGGGACTGCGGAAGATTTTCCTTTGACGTTTTATCAGGCGGCATTTACAGGCGTTGGAGAAGAAAGAGAAACAGTGAAAATTCCTGTGCCAAAAACCAGTGAGAAATTGGAAAAAACCATTGACTTCCCTTATGGTACAGTAACACTGGAACAGATTCAGACCAAACCTGCTGATGGCGTCAATGAACTGGAAATCATTTACCGCATCCAGCCAAAAGAAGGAAAACGGAAGATGTATGGTGTTTTCATGCAGGTGCAGGAAGCGGTTCAGAAAGAAGCAAATGAATTGACCATTTTCCCGGAAGAAGATGGAACTTATCATTTTCCTGCGAAAATTTCCGCAGAAACAAAAGAAATCACACTGGAACTGTACGACCCTTATTATTGGATTGTAGATGATTACACGTTGGTAATAGAAGCACCAAACGAAACCAAATAGAGGATATGAAGGCGCTGTATTCTTCAAAAAATGGAAGAATGCGGCGCTTTTTTTAAATAGAAAAAATGAAATTTTTGTCACTTTTCCTTGTCTGCAAACGAATAGTATAATAAGAAGGGATTCAATTACATATAGAATCATTTACAATTTGAAAAAAGGGGGGACGGTCATGGATGACAGGGAACTGCTGCAAGTTTTGCAGAAAAATCCAGAAAATGGCATGCGTCTGGTCATGAAAGAATATACGGGTCTATGTTACTACATTGTGAAACAGAAACTGGCGGATTTTTCCGCTGAAGAAATCGAAGAATGTGTCAGTGATGTGTTTCTGGCATTTTACCATCAATATACAGCCATTGATTTGGAACGGGGCAGCATCAAGGGATTTTTGGCAGTCCTTTCTCGCAGAAAGGCCGTTGACCGTTGGCGAAAGCTGGCAGGGAAAGAAACCTTGCCTTTGCAGGAAGAAATCACGGCAGCGGATACGCTGGAACAGCAGGAGGATCGTCAGATTTTGCTGGATGCAGTGCGGGCGTTGGGGGACCCGGACGGCAAAATATTGCTTCTGAAATATTACTTCGGGTATCCGTCAAAAATGATTG
This sequence comes from Anaerotignum lactatifermentans, assembly GCF_014982935.1. Lineage (NCBI taxonomy): Bacteria > Bacillati > Bacillota > Clostridia > Lachnospirales > Anaerotignaceae > Anaerotignum > Anaerotignum lactatifermentans. The sequence continues at coordinate 5,802 of NZ_JADCKK010000040.1, forward strand.
CCGAAGTCTATGGCTTACAGGAAAATACCGTAAACCAGAAAATACGGCGCAGTTTGGCGAAGGTAAAAGCCATCTTGGAAGGAGGTGTCTGTCATGAAGGGTGATTGGGAAGAAATGCTGGATCAGCTGGAAGAAAAAGAATTGGCTGAATATTTGCCGGAAACATTACCGGAAGTGGATGAAGTTACCAAAAAAAGAATTGAAAAACAGACACTGAAAAAAATGAAAAAAGAACAAAAACGTTTTAGCCGGAAACAGATTGCAGTGGCAGCGATCTGTCTGGTGGCAGTGTTGGGCATTGTGGGCAGAGAACCCATTCAGGCGGCTTTTGAGCGGTTGTTCCATTATCTGCCGGGTGCAGGCATGTATGTGGACGAAGAAGAAAATGTTTATTATGAAGCGGAAATCATCCATGGGGAATTTACGGAAAATGATATTCATGTACAGCTGAAAAATGTGTATGCAGAAAACCACGCAGTCCATATGGAAGTGGTAATGACAGGAACTTTGCTGGAATTGACACAGGAAGAATATGAAGATGACTCTCCGGATAAATATGACAAATTAGAAGAAATGTATGCACTCACCATGGAGTATGATGGGGAAGAACACGATATGGCAACGCACAGCAAAGGGGTTACAGCGGAGGATGAAAATGATACCTATATGATTACACGATATCGGAGAGATTATCAAAGATATGTGAAAAATGTCGAACAAACTTATGCAGTACATATTGCCGGACTGGAAAATACGCTTTCTTTCCGACTGACAGCTAACACAGGCAAAGAACAGCCGGAAAACATTGGTGCAAGCCAAACGCAAAATGACATTACCATCACGGCAAAAGCTGATGTAACAGATCAGGGTATCTTGTTAGAATATTATATCCTGACGGATGAAAGACTTCCTGATTTTGACGATTATTTTACGTTCCGTCTGACACCTCTGCCGTATGGATGCAGAACACTTGACAGCATCACACAGGAAAAATATCAAGACATGCTTTATGTGACAAACAAAGACGGCGAAAGACTGCAATACAAAGGGCAGGAGGAAGTGGAAAACGGCAGACGGATGCTGCTGGAAGGCACGGCAGAAGATTTTCCCATCACATTCCATAGATCGCCTTTGACGGGTATCGGCAAAGAACGGGAAACTGTGGAAATCCCCATGCCGGAATCCATCCGTTCCCTGAATCAGACTGTGGAATTTCCTTATGGTACAGTCACATTTGAAAAGGTGAAAGGAGAAAGAATCGAACTGTCTGGACAAAATGCAGCCGGAGAAGAAATTGTTGCGGAAGCAAAAAATCTGGAAATCACCTACACCATTACGCCGGATGAAGGCAAACGACAGCTTTACGGTGTATTTATGGAAGTGAAAGGCAGTTTAGACAGTTATCCCAAACAAGTCTTCCCAGATGAGGATGGAAAATATCGCGTTCATGCGTTGGTGGGCAGCAACAATGAAACAGTGACACTGGAGCTGTATGACCCTTATTATTGGATTGTCGATGATTATACTTTGGTATTGGAAGAACCGGAAAGTGTGAAATAAAGTGATGGGAGGAAATCCTGTTACAAATGAAAAAAGGGCGTTTCCCTATTTATGGGAATGCCCTTTTTGTATGCTGTAAATATTTTTTGTTTACAGATGTTTGTCATAATGAATCCCAAGCCATTTGTGCAGAGCAGCAGCATCGTGCTCCTGAATGCTTTTGAGGATCATTTTGTGTTCTTTGAAGTTGTTGTGGCGGTCGTCCTCGCCTCTCTGGTTGTTGTGTAGTGCCATAAGATAAAAAATATCTTCGATGTGTTCATACATGGAAATCAAATAGGAGTTTTTGGTTCCCGTTACGATACACTTATCAAATTGCAGTGCATATTTTACAGTTTCGGGAACATTGCCTTCGTCACAGTATTTCTGCTGCAATGCCAGATAATGCTCCATTTCCTGGGCAACCTGATCGATGGTTCCCTGTCTGACACAAAGGTCGTAGGCACCATAAAGAACTACATAAAGAGAAGAAGCGATTTCGTGAAAGCCTTCTTCAGAAAAAGAAATCACACGGGCGCCGTTGTTTGGTATCATTTCAATGAGTCCATCCTGAGAAAGCATCATCAGAGCTTCTCGAATGGGAGAATTGCTGATCTTTAGTTCATCTGCTACGGTATCAATATTGATTTTTTCGCCCAATGCATATTCCTGCTGCAATATTTTTTGTCTGATGATTTCATAAACCTGTGCTTTCAGGCTGAGTCGTTGTAACTGCGGCATTTTCGTGCCCTCCATTTTCTCAAATTTCTTCGCATGTATTTTATTATCTTAAATTTTCCATAAAAATGCAAGGGGAAAAACGAAAAAATAGGCTCTGTATAAAAGAATATGCATTTTTTTGCAAAAAAATACTATTTTTTATGAATGAAAGCGCATATGCAAGGGTAATTTTATTGTAAAAAACATAAGAAAAACAGACGCTTTTCTTAATATGTAAAAAAAGGTTTCTCAAAAATAGGGAATGATGGTATAATATAAACAACTATGCAAACAAGATTGCAGCAACATGAATATGTTCCAACAAATACAGATTGGAGGTTGTAATATATGACAGCGAAACTGGAAAACGAATATGGCGTAATCAGCATTGACCATGAAGTCATTGCAAGAATTGCAGGCTATGCGGCCATTGAATGTTACGGCATTGTAGGTATGGCTGCCAAAAATGTGAAAGACGGACTGGTTCAGCTTTTGAAGCTGGAAAGTTTGACAAAAGGCATCAAAATGCAGGTCAATGCCAATAGAGTCAGCCTGGATCTGCATATCATTGTGGAATATGGCACCAACATTTCCGCCATTGCGGATAATATCGTCAGCACGGTGAAATATTCTGTAGAAGAATATACGGGATTGGCCGTAGACGACGTTAACATTTTTGTGGACGGCGTACGTGTCGACGGATAAGAAACAAGGAGGAACCATCAAGTGAGTGTTACAAAATTAAACGGTCTGCGTTTGCAGAGAATGATCGTGGCAGGCGCAAATGAACTGCATGCAAATAAGCAGGCTGTGGATGCAATGAATGTATTCCCTGTGCCTGATGGCGACACAGGAACCAATATGTCTTTGACTATGCTGGCAGCTGCCAGAGAAACAGAAAAAGGCGATGCCCTGCGGGTGGATGAAGTGACAAAACGGGCTTCCGGCGGTGCGCTGCGCGGTGCCAGAGGCAACTCCGGTGTTATCACTTCTCAGATTCTCCGCGGCTTTGCCAAAGGTCTGGAAGGTTTGGAAGAAGCTGGGGTAAAAGAATTGACCGCAGCCATGGAACAGGGTGTGAAAACTGCATACAAAGCAGTGATGAAGCCCAAAGAAGGTACCATTTTGACTGTGGCAAGAGCATGTGCAGAAGCGGCTGTGGCAGAATCTGAAAAAACAGACGATATTGAAGTCTTTTTGAAAGCTGTTCTGGAACATGCCCATGATGTGTTGAACCAGACACCGGATATGCTTCCTGTACTGAAGGAAGCAGGCGTTGTAGATGCCGGCGGCCGTGGTCTGCTGTATATTCTGGAAGGTGCTTTGAAACACATCAATTCCGAAGAAGCATTGAAAGTGGCAGAACCTACCCAGCAGACAGCAAAAGAATATGCTGCACTGGCTTCCGTGGATAATGAAAGCATTACATTTGGATACTGTACAGAATTTTTCATCAATGTGAAAAATGCCGATGACGCCACTGTACAGCAGCTGAAATCCTATCTGGGCACCATTGGGGATTCCATCGTTTGTGTCAGCGATGATGAGATCATTAAGATTCATGTGCACACAGACCATCCCGGTCTGGCGCTGGAAAAAGCCCTGACCATTGGCAGCCTCAGTGGACTGAAAATCGACAACATGCGGGAACAGCATAATAATATTATTGACTTTACCGCATCTGAAAAGAAAACACCTGTGGAAGAAGCGCGTGCAGCACAGCCTGTGCAGGAAGAACGTCCTAAAAAGGATATTGGCTTTGTTTCCATTTCCGCAGGCAGCGGTTTGACAGCCATCTTCCATAATCTGGGTGTGGATGAAGTCATCGAAGGGGGACAGACCATGAACCCCTCCACGGAAGACATCCTCAACGCGGTGGATAAGATTAACGCGGATCATATCTTTATCCTGCCAAACAACAAAAATATCATTTTGGCAGCGGAACAGGCATCGGAACTGTCTGAAGACAAGAAACTGTATGTAATCCCTACCAAGTCTGTTCCTCAGGGCATCAGTGCCATGTTCTGTTATGAAGAAGGGGCAGACCCGGAAGAAATGGCAGAAGAAATGAAAGAAGCCATCACAGCAGTGGCAACGGCAACAGTGACTTTCGCTGTGAGAGAAACCACCATTGGAGATAAGGAAATCCACGAAGGCGATATTCTGGGGATGCTCAATGACTCCATCGCTGTTGTGGGCAAGGATATTGCGGAAAGCACCAAAGAACTGCTGGCAGAAGCTGTGACAGACGAAAGCGAAATGATCAGCATTTATTACGGTGCAGATGTGACAGAAGAAGACGCAGAAGCTTTGGCGGCATATGTCGAAGAAACCTATCCTGACTGCGAAGTGGAACTGCAGATGGGTGGACAGCCGCTGTATTACTATATCATTTCTGTGGAATAAAAACAGACAGATTGAAGGCGTTAGGAGCATCTTCATAAGAAAATAAAGAAAGCCAAAATCCTTATCAGTACAAAGGGTTTTGACTTTCTTATTTTATTCAGATTTTATTTGTTATGTTTTCTTATGAAGACAGCTGTCGCAATTCCCCTTAAGAAATCAGAAAAAAGGAAAATCCATGTTTTCTGAAGGGGAAGTTGCTTTGGTATCCAACGCCTTTTTCTTGCGAAAGGGAGTGAGGGCATGGAGCGGACAAGCCCCATTACGGAACTGAAAAATGTAGGCGAACAGCGTGCAAAAAAACTCCATCGTATGGGCATTGAAACCATTGGAGATTTGCTGGAACATTACCCCAGAGATTATAAAGACCGCAGCCGTCTGACAAAAATTGCAGACTTATCCGAAACAGATGAAAATACCTTTCTGGCACGAGTGAAAGGGGAGGGGCAGACAGGACGGCGAGGTAGATTGACCTTTACCCGTTTGCAGGTTTTTGATGATACAGATGAAATCACCCTCCTGTGGTATAACCAACCTTATATGAAAACCGCACTGAAATCAGGTGAAGTTTATCTGTTTACAGGCAGGATGCAGAAAAAATATAACCGCCGGGAAATCGTGTCACCGGAATATGAATCCATCAAAGACAATTTTGCTGGTGGACGCATTGTGCCTGTTTATCCTTCTGTAGACGGCATTTCCCAGAAAATGCTCCGAAGCTATCTGGAAGAAGCGCTGAAACAGGTCAGCGGCACATTGACGGAGGAACTGCCCTTATGGATACGGAAAAAATACCGTCTGGCGGAAAAGAATTTTGCTCAGACCAATATCCATTTCCCTCGTACGGAAGAAGCCTTTTATGATGCGCGCCGCCGCTTGGTGTTTGAGGAATTTTTCTTGCTTCAGACAGCGCTCTTTTCTCTTAGAGAAGAACTTTTGGGCAGAGGAAGCGGCATCGTTATGGAATATCCAGAAGCCATAGATGAATTCCAGAAAAGCCTGCCTTTTTCCATGACAAATGCCCAGAAAAAAGTGTTGTCGGAAATTGCTGCCGATATGACCAGCGGGAAAATCATGAGCCGACTGGTACAGGGGGACGTCGGCAGCGGTAAAACAGCTGTTGCCATGGCAGCTGCTTACTGGGCTATCCAAAACGGATATCAGGCAGTACTCATGGCGCCTACGGAAGTGCTAGCAGAACAGCATGGAAAATCTTTTACGGAATTGTTTGCGCCCTTGGGTATTGAAGTGGCTTTGCTCACAGGCAGCATGAAAGCCAAAGAAAAACGGGAAGCGCTGGCAAAAATCGCAGACGGTACAGCCCAAATGATTGTGGGTACCCATGCGGTTATTCAAAAAGGAGTAGAATATCATAAAATTGGTCTGGTCATCACAGACGAACAGCATCGCTTTGGTGTGCGCCAGAGAAGTATGCTTGCGGAAAAAGGGGAGAATCCCCATGTCCTTGTTATGACGGCAACCCCCATTCCACGTACACTGGCATTGATTCTCTACGGGGATTTGGATATTTCCATCATTGACGAGCTGCCACCCGGCAGACAGCAGATCGACACCATTGGCGTCAATACATCTTATCGCCAGCGGATTTATGCCTTTTTGGGCAAAGAAGCGGCGGCAGGCAGACAGGCTTATGTCATCTGCCCCATGATCGAAGAAAATGAAAAAATGGAAGTGGAAAATGTTCTGGACTATACGGAAAAGCTGAAAGGGGCTTTGCCAGAATGTAAAATCGCCTGTGTTCATGGGAAAATGAAAGCGGCTGAAAAACAGGAAATTATGGATGCTTTTGCCGCAGGGAATACAGATATTCTTGTTTCTACAACGGTTATTGAGGTAGGTATCAACGTACCCAACGCTACCGTTATGCTCATTGAAAACAGCGAGCGTTTTGGTCTGGCACAGCTTCACCAGCTTCGCGGACGTGTGGGACGTGGTTCGGAGAAATCTTACTGTATTCTGGTTAGCGATGCGAAAACGAAAATCGCTGTGGAACGTATGCAGACCATGACCAAGACCACAGACGGCTTTGTCATTTCCGAAATGGACTTGAAGCTGAGAGGTCCCGGGGAATTCTTCGGCACCAGACAGCACGGTTTGCCGGAACTGAAGATTGCCAATCTGTATCGGGATATGGCAATTCTCAAGGAAGCACAGCAGGCGGCAGGGGATTTGCTGCGGAAAGACCCCCAGCTGGAACAGGAGGAAAACGCCCATCTCAAAAGCAGACTTTCCGCTTGGTTTGAAGGGAAAAGTTTGGATTTGTAAAGAGTTTATTATTGTATTTTGGGGATTTATTTGTTATACTATGGCTGTATGTAAAAAAATCGGTCTGAAAGGTGAGAAAATATGCGTGTCATCGCCGGTGCCGCAAAAGGGCATAAACTGCAAACCATTGAGGGACTCAATACCCGTCCCACAACGGACAGAATCAAAGAAACATTGTTTAATATCATTGCCTTTGATCTGCCGGAATCCAGATTTTTGGATTTGTTTTCGGGCAGTGGCGCCATTGGCATTGAGGCTTTGAGCCGAGGTGCGGATACGGCGGTTTTTGTGGAACAGGCGGCAGAGTGTCAGAAAGTCATTGCGGAAAATCTGACCCATACCAAACTCATGGAACGGGCACGCCTGATCAAAAGCGATGTGCTGACAGGACTTGCACAGCTGTCGGCAGAGAAGGCAACCTTTGATATTATTTTTATGGACCCGCCTTATGCGGCAGGTCTGGCAGAACCTACACTGGAAAAAATCGTTTCCGGCGGGCTTCTGGCACCGGAGGGTATGGTCATTGTGGAACGCAGTGCCCAAATTCCATTGGCGCCTATCAAAGGTCTGTATGTAGACCGTGAAAAAAACTACAAGACGACAGTCATTACTTTTCTGCGTCCGGAGGAATCAGCAACATGAGAAAAGCAATTTATGCCGGCAGTTTTGACCCTGTAACACTGGGACATCTGGACATCATCGAACGCGCGTCCAAACTGTTTGACTGCCTGGTAGTGGCGGTTTTGGAAAACCCCAATAAACATTCTTTGTTCACTGTGGAAGAACGTAAAGTACATTTGGAAATGGTGACAAAGCATCTGGAAAATGTGGAAGTAGCATCTTTTCGTGGGCTTCTGGCAGACTTTGCGTCCGAGATCGGCGCTACAGTCGCTGTCCGCGGTCTGCGCAATGCCATTGACTTTGCGGCAGAATACCAGATGTATTTGATCAATAGAAAACTTGGAAAAGATATCGAAACGATTTTCCTTGCGGCTGATGAGGAACATTTGTCCCTCAGTTCTACCAATGCCAAAGAGGTTGCCGTTTTCGGCGGAAACATTGACTTTATGGTGCCCAAGGAAATACAACCGTTTGTTATAGAAAAATATAAGAAGTGAGGGAACATCAATGGATTCTGTATTACAATTATTGGATGAACTGGAAGAAATTATGGACAGCAGCCGTGCCGTACCATTCAGCAATAAAGTGTCTGTAGATAAAGAAGAAATTTACGACATCATCAGCGAAATCCGTATGAAACTGCCCAACGAACTGAAACAGTCCAAATGGGTTATCGAAGAACGCAATAAAATTCTCATCGACGCACAGAAAGAAGCAGACGAAATCGTAAAGAATGCGGAAGAACGTCTGGTGCGTATGATCGATGACAACGAAGTGACCAAAAAGGCTTATGACCAGGCTGCAAACATCATCGAATCCGCAAAGAAAACAGCAAAAGAAATGCGTCTGGGTGCCATGGAATATTCCGAAAGCGTACTGAGCGATGCGGAAAACAAGCTGAAAGAACTGAAAGCCGTTGTTTACAGCGAAAGCATGAAGACAGACGATTACTTCGCACAGACTCTGAATGTACTGGGTGAAAACATTCAGGAACTGCGCATGAGCAAATAATTCACTTTTGTCTTTCCAATAATAGACTACATAGCAGGAGAACAGACAAAAGCCCATAAAGTGTCGGAAAAGCAGTTGCCGTATGTGTGGAAAATACGGGAACTGCTTTTTGTGCTTGTGTTTCTGCTATGGAATAGAAACATTGGAAAATCAGCACAGAGAAGAAAGCCTGTCGTATTTTGGCGGATAACAGAGAAAAAGGGTTGATGGGCACATTTCGTAAAACCCCTAAAATCTGTCCGAAAATGGAAAAACCGCCGAAAGACAGCAGAAAAACCGCAGCTGATGCCCGCAGCCGCAGACTGTCAGGAGAAAGGGAAACCCCATGGATGCCCTTTGTCATTTCCAATAGACCGCCAGAAAACGCCTGTAAAAATTCCGGAGAAACAGGCAGAAAAGACAAAGCATTGGAAAGCAGGGCAAAAAAGCCAGCTTGGGCAAGTCCCTCCTGCAAAACACAAAAACATACCAGAAAACCGCCGATTTGCGCTGAAGTCAAAAGGGCGTCTTTTACAGCGGAGGAAAAGAGCAGAGAAAAAGGCTCTTTTTTTTGTGCCGGAAGAATGGGCATTTGATTGTTGGAATCTGTTGGAATGGAGCGATAGGAAATACCAGTCAAGATGGTTCCCACAAAAACTGCCAGCAGCATGGTATAACCCAGTGCTGGACTGCCGAAAAAAGTTGTACCAGCTGTACCCAATACAAACAGCGGCCCGGGAGCATTGCAGAACAACAGGACTTTGCGGGCTTCGGACAAAGAAATCCGTCTCTGTTCGTATAGCTGCGCCACGGTGTTTGCGCCAGCAGGATAGCCAGAAAGCAGACCTGCCGCAAGGGGAAAGGCGCAGATACCGGAAAGGGAGAAAAGAGGTTTTGTCAGGGGAGCGCAAAGCCGCCCCAGTTTTTCCGCTGCGCCCATCCGCAGCAAAATGCCGATGGCAGCCAGAAAAGGAAACAAAGATGGCAGAACACTGGAAAACCACAGAGAAAAGGCTCTGGCAGCGGCTTCTGTCAAGGCTGCAGGATACCGCAAAAGGGCAAATATGAAAAAACAGACACAGATGGTCAGCAGGCGTGTAATCATGGAAAGTCATCCTTTGCAATGCTTGTTGATACCAGTCTATGTCTGTTTTTTTGATTTCATGTTTTTGAATTATACGATTGCCATGGGAGTGGTAAAATCCTTGTTTGGCGCACGGTAAAGAGGGTTCGGCGCTGCCAATGCCTGCAAATCTGTTGCCAGTTTTTCCAGTGCCAGCAGATGCAGCCCATCTTCGTCCAGAATTTCCGGTGCTTTTTTCAGATTGGTCAGTACAGGGCATTTTGCCTGTTCTGTCAGTTCACCCAGAATGTCCGCGTTGTCTTTTTGGAATCCCAGAACACGGATATAAGGCAGATGGTTCTGACTCAGGAAATAATCCACTTCCTTTGCCTGAATATCCAGCAGGATATGTACCAGAATCCGCTGTATTTTGGTGCGGGTATATCGTTTGGTTTTGATGTATTCAATGATGTCGTTCATGAAGAACTCGTTGTCGATGGCACGCAAAATGCGGTTTTCCAGTCCTTCTGTCACTTCCAGAATGTCATGGATTTCCTCAGCGGAAGTGGTGCGCAGTTTATAATGGAGGGCACCTGCCAATTTATCCATGGAAGCAGGAGCAGTTCCAAGAGAAATTTCTTTTGTCAGCAGGTCAACGATGTTTTCAGGTACCTGCAAAAAGGCTTCTGTGGCGTTTTCTTCCAGAATGCCTTTGCGGATGGCAGCGGCAGAAGCAAATTCTCCTGTCAGGGAAGGATCGTCGTACTGGCTGCCTTTCCGGCGGATAGTGCATGGCTCGATGTTGCTGCCCAGTCTATCCAGTGCTTTCAGGTATTCCAGACCTAAAATATGATTGGGGCGGGAAATGATTTCACTGCTGATATGAGAAACGGTTTCCAGCGCCTTCGCTCTCGCCGCAGGATAGGACATGCCTTCATCCAGTCCGGCTTTCAGCAGACGCTGAAATTCTTCTGTTTCGTTTGTCATGATTTTTGCCGCTTCTTGAAGGGCTTTCAGATCGCCGCTTTCAGAGCCAAAACAAAGGGCATTTGTCATGCCCGTATCTTCCAGTACTTTCACACCGCCCATGGCAAAGATTTCCGCGTTTGCTGCTGCAAAAAGCACAGGCAGTTCCAGTACCATGTCAGCGCCGTTAAGAAGGGCGCATTTTGCCCTTGTCCATTTGTCGAAAAACGCCGGTTCCCCACGCTGGACAAAACTGCCGCTCATGACTACCATGGCACGCTGACAGTCTGTGTGTGCCTTTGCTTTTTCCAAAATATATTGATGTCCCTTGTGAAAGGGATTGAATTCTGCAATGATTCCAACCGTTCGCAATGGTATCGCTCCTTTCGCAAAATAGTTCTAAAAGCAGTATAACATATTTTTCAACAATTATATAATTTTTCTCTGGAAAATTTGAGGGAATCGGTCTATACTAAAATCAGAATATAGTAATGAGGATGATACCATGGAGAGATTTGAAAAAAATCCGGATTTTCTGCAGGATCTATTCGTAGAAGAAACATGGAAAAATATAGAACGACTGGACAGTTTTATTGAAAGCAAATCGGGAACGGAACAGGTGGAGATCACCAAGGATGAAGTCAACAGACTTTTCCGTACCATGCACTCAATCAAAGGCTCTGCCTCTATGATGGGTTATCCGGCATTTTCGGAAACAGCTCACAGCGCGGAAGACCTTTTTTCTTATTTGCGGGAGGAAGAACACCCGGCAGATAAGGATTTGTTGACTATCCTGCAGTTGCTGCGTATGGTTTCCGGCTATATGAAGCGGGAACTGCGCCGTATGGAAACGGATGATGAAGTGACAGACTTTGGCTGGGCTGTGGTACGTCGGATCAAGAACTTCCTTGCCCATGTGGATAGCGACAATGAGCCGGAAGGTCCCAGCTATCAGATCGCTTATACCAGAAAAGGGCGTCAGCTCATTCCTTATACGGACTTTTCCGCGTTGGTTGCCCAGATGGAACGTCTGGCAACGGTTATGGGACGAGCATTGGAAAAGGATTTCCTGCTGAAAGTTTCCGGTGCGGAAACAGAAGTGCCCAGAGATATTTACGATAAGATCACCATGGCTGTGATGCAGATGCTGAAAAACAGCATGGATCATGGTTTGGAAAAAACAGAAGACCGGGAAAAAATGGGGAAAACCCCTGTAGGGGAAATATCTTTGGAAATACAGAAAACAGCACAGCAGGTTTTCGTTATTTTCCGAGATGATGGACGAGGCTTAGACCGCAAAGGCATTTTGCAGGCAGCGAAGGCAAAAGGCTGGTTGAAAAAGGCTGAAGAAGAATATGAAGACAACGAAGTATATGCATTTTTGCTGCGTCCCGGTTTTACCACAAAAAGCAGTGCTACCATGTTTTCCGGCAGAGGTGTAGGACTGGATGTGGTTAACGCGGCAGTATCTGTCTTGGGGGGCAGTATCCGTATCGAAAGTAAGGAATACATGGGGACAACATTCTTTATGGAATTTCCGCTGATTCCCTAAGGGGGAGTGCTTATGAGCAGAAAAGAGAGGACATTGTCTGTTCTGAAAGGGCTGGTAATGCTGGCAGGAGGCATCTTTCTGCTGATATTGGAAAATATGTGGTTTCAGGAACAGGAAAGAGGGGCAGCAGGAAGTATTCGCATAGAAGGCTTTCTGGTTGTTGTAGGTTTGGCTTTGCTGATTCTGGGAGCAGCATTTCTGTGGGATGGATGCAGAAGAAACAAAAAATCTGCACCAAAAGAAATGATATTAACAGCATGCCCCTACTGCGGCGCCAATGTGCAGGGCAGAGAGCAAAACTGCCAAATCTGCGGAAAGAATATGTATGAAAAAAATATCTGATACCAATCAAAAGGACAGGAGGGGATGCCCATGAGAAGTGTCAAACCCGGCAGAGGTCCATCTCTGCAGGGAGCTATCGGTTCCATCTTTGCCGTTGTTTTCGGTATTTTCTGGATGGTGTCAGCAGCCAAAATGGGAGCACCAACGCCATTTGTGCTTATGGGACTGGTGTTTGTGGTGATTGCCGGCAGCAACGTCATTGTTTCTCTGATGAATGCCACCGGGGAAAATCGCTTTTCTCTTTACGACATCACTGAAGAAGGAGAAGAAGCTGACCCTTTGGAAGAAGTGCTGAATAAAAAAGAAAAAACAACAGAGCCAAAAGAGGAAGAAGAGAGACCAACAGAAACGGCTTTTTGTCCTTACTGTGGGGCAAAAGCGGAGAAAGACTACGCTTTTTGCCGTTCCTGCGGGAAAAAGTTGTGAGAAAAAATGGGGTTTTTTACCGTTTTTTTCGCGGATGTACTTGTATACACTGCGTTTTTTGTTTATAATAAATATGCTGTCCGTTTTATTGAAAACGGATTTTGAAACAGTATATATATCAGGGAATTTTGTTTCCCTGGCACGGAAGAAGTCATTTCTTCCAGTAAAAAAGACAACAGTTAATCTATCTATTTAAAAATGGAGGTCTTTACAGTGGATTTTTTATCTGAAATGAAAGCAAAAGCAAAAGCAGACAAAAAGGTAATTGTACTGCCCGAATCTTATGAAAAAAGAAATCTGGAAGCAGCTGCTGAATGCCTGAGAGACGAACTGGCTGACATCGTTCTGATCGGTAACAAAGAAAAGATCATGGAAGCTGCTGGCAGCTTTGACGTATCCAAAGCTATCTTCGTAGATCCTGAAAACTACGAAAAAATGGATGAAGTTGTTGCTGCTCTGGCAGAAGCTAGAAAAAGCAAAGGCATGACTCTGGAAGAAGCTAGAAAACTTCTGCTGGACGATCCTCTGTTCATGGGCGTTATGCTGGTTAAAATGGATATCGCTGACGGTATGGTTTCCGGCGCAATCCACTCCACAGCTGATACACTGCGTCCCGCTCTGCAGATTCTGAAAACAGCACCTGGCACAGAACTGGTATCCTCTTTCTTCATCATGGTAACAAACACACCTCAGTATGGTGATGACGGTATCCTGCTGTTCGCTGACTGTGCACTGAACCAGAATCCTAACCCTCAGGAACTGGCTTGCATCGCAGGCGATTCCGCTAAATCCTACGAAGCATTCATCGGCAAAGAACCTAGAGTTGCTATGCTGAGCCACTCCACAATGGGTTCCGCAAAACATGCTGACGTAACAAAAGTTGTAGATGCAGTTAAAATTGCAAAAGAAAAATTCCCTAACGTAAAACTGGACGGCGAAATCCAGCTGGACGCTGCTATCGTAAAAGAAGTTGGCGAACTGAAAGCTCCCAACAGCACAGTTGCTGGTAAAGCAAACGTACTGGTATTCCCTGACATCGACGCTGGTAACATCGGTTACAAACTGGTTCAGAGATTTGGTCAGGCAGAAGCATTCGGTCCTATCCTGCAGGGTATCGCAAAACCTGTTAACGACCTGTCCAGAGGCTGCTCCGCAAACGACATCGTTGCAGTTGTTGCTCTGACATCCGTTCAGGCTCAGGTAATGGGTAAATAATTTTATCCAATCAGAAACAATGGCAGTGTTCTGCCCGCAAATAACAACTACGGACAAAATATAAGGAGAGAAAAAAATGAAAATTCTGGTTTTAAACTGTGGTAGTTCTTCCCTGAAATATCAGCTGATCGACATGGACACAGAAAGCGTAATGGCTAAAGGTCTGTGCGAAAGAATCGGTATCGAAGGTTCCAGACTGAAACATCAGCCTGTAGGTAAAGAAGACGTTATCTTCAACGATTACATGGAAGATCACAGCGTAGCAGTAAAAATGGTACTGGACGCTCTGACAAACAGCGAATACGGCGTAGTAAAATCCATGTCCGAAATCAACGCAGTTGGTCACCGTGTAGTACATGGTGGTGAATACTTCGCAAACTCCGTTGTAATCACACCCGAAGTTATCGAAGCAATCGAAAAATGCTGCGAACTGGCACCTCTGCACAACCCTGCTAACCTGATCGGTATCCACGCTTGCGAAAAAATCATGCCCGGCGTACCTCAGGTAGCTGTATTCGACACAGCATTCCACCAGACAATGCCCGAAAGAGCATATCTGTATGCTATTCCTTACGAATACTATGAAAAATACAAAATCAGAAGATACGGCTTCCACGGCACAAGCCACAGATTCGTATCCGAAGAAGTTGCTAAAATGATGGACAGACCTTATGACCAGACAAAAACAATCACTTGCCACCTGGGCAACGGCGGTTCCGTATGTGCAGTAAGAAACGGCAAATCCATCGACACAACCATGGGCTTCACACCTCTGGAAGGTCTGGTAATGGGTACAAGAGCTGGTGACGTTGACGCAGCTGTTGTAACATTCCTGATGGAAAAAGAAAACCTGACACCTCAGGAAATGGATAACATCCTGAACAAAAAATCCGGCGTACTGGGTATCTCCGGCGTATCCAGCGACTTCCGTGATATCGAAGATGCAAGCGAACATGGTAACGAAAGAGCAGGTATGGCTCTGGATGTATTCGCTTACAAAGTAGCTAAGAGAATCGGCGCTTACGCTGCTGCTATGAACGGTGTAGACGCAATCGTATTTACAGCAGGTCTGGGTGAAAACTCCGCTTCCACAAGAAGACTGATCTGTGACTACCTGGGCTTCCTGGGCGTACACATCGATTCTTACAACAACTCTTTGAGAGGCAAAGCAATCGAAATCTCCGCTCCCGACTCCAGAGTAAGAGTGTTTGTAATCCCTACAAACGAAGAACTGGTTATTGCAAGAGATACAAAGGAATTGCTTGACAAATAAGAAACCTTTCTGTATAATATTTTAGGTACGACTACGGGGTGATACGAATGATATTGCAAATGGCTCATTTATATGGTAAAAACGGTGCTTCTATGGAAGTGCATATGTCTGAGCAAATACAAGAGATTGCGGCATACCCCAATGTTGTGGGTTTTATGGAGCCTGTAAAAATAGAAGGAACTCTCAGAAACGAAAATGAGATTTTCGTTTTGGAAGCAAAGGGCGAAACAAAGGTCAGCATTGCGTGTGACCGTTGCCTTGCGCCGGTTACAACAGAGATTCACTTCAATATTGAGGAGCGTTTTTCCCATACAGGCAGAGATGACGAAGAGACAGAAACTTTTTCGGGAGATCAGATCGATCTTGCGGACTATGTCAGAAGCGGGATCATGGAGGTCATGCCTATGAAGACGCTTTGTAGGGATGACTGCAAAGGACTCTGTCCTGTCTGCGGCAAGGATCTGAACACAGGTGCGTGCGGATGCGACACCACAGAGATAGATCCGAGATTTGAAAGTTTGAGGGCTCTTTTCAATGTTGATGAGGAGGTGTAGAAATGGCTGTACCTAAGGGTCGAGTATCTAAATCCAAAAGAGATAAAAGAAAAGCACAGAGCTGGAAGATCGCAACACCCAACCTGGTAAAATGCAGCAAATGCGGCGAACTGATGGCGCCTCACCAGGTATGCAAAGCTTGTGGTGCTTATAACAAGAAAACAATCATCAAAGTTGACTAATTTTGGATGAGCAAATCAAAGGCAGCAGAAATGCTGCCTTTTTTGCGTTGGGTGAAAAATGATTTTTCATTGATACGCTGTCTGAAGGGAGTTGGCATAGTTTTGTGTAAAAAAATAAATAGAGAAAAAATGAAAAGTGAACTGCACCCCATTTGTTAGACAGTATGATATACTGAATAACAAGTGGGGTGATTTTTATGCCAAAAGGAGTACCAAATAAACGATATACACCAGAATTCAAGCAACTGGTGGTAGAAACGAT
>NZ_JADCKK010000041.1:0-22145 GCF_014982935.1 Anaerotignum lactatifermentans
GCATAGTTTCTATTACCATTTTCTTGAATTCTGGTGTATATCGTTTATTTGGTACTCCTTTTGGCATAAAAATCACCCCACTTGTTATTCAGTATATCATACTGTCTAACAAATGGGGTTCAGTTCAAAAAGGATTCCAGCTTTATTTATTTTCTTATAACGAATTCTATTACATCAAAACATCACTGACCGATGGATGTGGCAGGGGGAAGCTGATCCAATGTCTGGAATACATACCCCTTTGCCTTCAGGTCTTTCAAAATCTGATCCAACGCTTCCGTATTGGATTGAGAAACCGCATGGAGCAGCATAATGCTACCATTATGATAATTGTTCATAACCATATCATAGGCTGCCTGTGTGCCCGGCTGATTGGCAGGGTCCCAGTCATTATAGGCAAAACTCCAGAAAATGGTTTTATATCCTGCTGCCTTTGTCTGTTCCAAAGAACGGATGCTGTAAACGCCTTCTGGCGGACGGAAATACTTGGGCATTTCCTGACCTGTCAATTCTTTATAATACGCTGCACAGCCATTGAGTTCTGCCAAAATCTGTTCATTGCTCAAGTCGGACATATTGGGATGGGACACAGAATGGTTTCCCACAATATGCCCTTCTGCGACCATTCGTTTCACCAATTCAGGCTGGTCTTCCATATAGCTTTTTGTAACAAAAAATGCCGCTTTCACATCATTGGCTTTCAGAATGTCCAGAATTTTAGAAGTATACCCATTTTCGTATCCTTCATCAAAAGTCAGATAAATAACTTTGTGCTGGGTATCTCCCAGGTAATAAGCATCATAATTCCCAATGGCAATTTCATCCTGTGCAGAAGGCGGCAAATGGTCAGCATTTCTGCGGAACCACCAGGATTTTTTGTCATTGTAACCTACATTTGCCGCATTTACTGTAGGCTGTTTTGGTGTTGCAACAGGATCATAAATGGGCTGCACTTCCGGTTCTGCCGGCTCCTGTGTTTCCTGTTCTGCCAAAACTGCTGTCTGTTCCTGCTGCTGTGCAGGCAAATCTGATGGCGGAACAGCACAGGTTGTCAAAGACGCATAAAGTGCTACGATGAAACCAAAGATTGAGCTCGTATCCATAGAATTCCCCCCTATCGAATTCTGTCACATTTTCAAATGCCAATGGCAATCATTTTCTAATTTGATTATAACATATCTTTCTTTTCAAAAAAAGCAAACAATCCCTGACAAAAATCTTACTTTTCTTCTCCGTAGTAATGATAAAGTGCCTGAGTACCAAGATTTGCCATGCCGGATTCTGCCAATTTTTCATACATTTCCAAAACAGAATTCAGCATTTTCAAATCCAGATGTACTTCCTGACTTTCTTCTACTGCAATGCGCATATCTTTGATGTAATGCTTGATGTAAAATCCAGGTGCATCGTCACCTTTTAAAATCCGTGGTGCCATATTGGTCATCTGCCAGCTGCCGGCTGCCCCTGCGGAAATGCTGTCCAGCATGGTCTGCTGATCTAAGCCAACCGCTTTCGCATAAGCCAGCGCTTCGCATACACCGGAAATAGCACCGCCCAATGCAATCTGGTTCGCCATTTTTGTATGCTGACCACATCCAGCGGGACCTTCATAAATGATGTTTGTACCCATAGCGGCAAAAATGTCGTGGCATGCATCAAAGGCTTCCCGATCGCCACCAACCATAATGGACAAAGTACCATTTTTTGCACCAGTATCGCCGCCGCTGACAGGCGCATCCAATGCGTGCATTTTTCTTTCCTTTGCTGCGTTGTAAATCTTCACAGACAGCTTCGGGCTCGTTGTTGTCATATCAATGAGATAAGTTCCTTCTTCCGCTGCAGAAAAAATTCCGCTTTCGCCAAAATAAACTTCTTCCACATCATTGGGAAATCCAACCATAGTAATCACTGCATCCTGCCCTTTGGCGCAGTCCGCTGCTGTATCACACCATTTTGCGCCTTTTTCCAGCAGGACTTCCGCCTTCTGTTTCGTTCTTGTATAAACGGTCAATTCATATCCTTTTTTCATCAAATTAGATGCCATGGCACATCCCATAACACCAATACCAATAAACCCAATTTTTTTCATAGAAAATCTCCTCCTATCAGATGCAAAAAGCGGTCTTCCATGCAGAAGACCGCTCCATCTCAATATTTTTTGATCAATTCTTTGATTTTTCCGATAAAAGCTTCTCTGTCTACATTTGTTACCACAAAAGCATTATGATCGTCAAACTGTTTATCGCTGTAAAGGTCTGTCACTGTTTTGCCAACAGTCAAAGGACCCTTTGTTTCCACACGTACGCCAGCTTCTTCTGCTGTGAACATTTCGGGATAAACGGTATAAAGCACTGCTGCGGGATCGTGGAGCGCAACACCTGCTCTGCCCCAACCGATATATTTTTCCAGACCTTTCTGCAGGACATCATGGAACAGCTTTGCCTGAGGAGTGCCAAATGCCGCAATCTCTTCCAGCTCATCCTTGGTTGCATAAGCTTTCATCGTCACATCCAGCCCACACATATGTACAGGAATACCACTGCAGAACATCATATCTGCTGCTTCTGGGTCAACATAAATGTTGAATTCTGCCGCAGGAGTCACATTGCCGCCAATGGCAGCACCGCCCATGATAACAATCTTTTTGATAAGCTTATGCAGTTCTTTATATTTTGCCAGAGCAATTCCCACATTGGTCATAGGACCAACAGCAATGAGCACCAGTTCCCCATTCAATTCTTTGGCGATACGATAAATAGCATCCCATGCTTTTTCTTCCGGCAAAACATCGTCAGGAATAGGAAGTTCTACACCGCCAAAACCATCTGCGCCGTGGAATTCTGCCGCTGTATGCAGTTCACGGAACATAGGCTTATCTGCGCCGCGGTAAATGGGAAAATCCGCACCAATCACACGGCGTACACGTTTTGCGTTGGCTGTTGTTTTATCCAGTCCAACATTTCCCGCTACAGTTGTTACTGCGCGAATATCCAATTCCGGCATCTGGCACGCCAGCAGCAGCGCTGCGGTATCGTCCACACCGGGATCACAGTCAATGATTACAGGTATCCGATTCATGCTTTTCCCTCCCCATAAGTTGCAATTGCTTCTACCAACAAGTCTACAAAAGCCTGACGGTCAATACCCATCAACACTTTTGCGTTAGGTGCTTTGCCAAGAGCGCCGTTAAAGTCTGCCACTGTAGCACCTTTACAGAAATCTCCTGCAGTTTCTACCTGCACATACAGATCCTGAGATTCCATGATTTCGGGACGCAGAAGTGCTGCCACTGCAACGGCATCATGTACGGGTGCACCTTCGTAGCCAAGGCTTCTATGGAACTGATAGAAGAATTCCAACCAGTCCGCTACGATAACCGCTACATGGTTACCAAGGGCACGAATCCGTTCAAAGTCTTCCGGGAAGATCATTGCTTTTTCTGTAACATCCAGACCTGCCATAATGATAGGAATACCGGATTCAAAGACAACGGCTGCCGCTTCCGGGTCAACCAGAATATTAAATTCTGCCGCAGGTGTCCAGTTACCATACTGCACGCCGCCGCCCATAAGGGAAATTCTAGCAATCTTTTCTTTCAGTTCAGGATATGCCATCAGCAATGCAGCAACGTTTGTCAAAGGACCAGTGGGAACCAGTGTAATCGGTTCATCACTTTCCTGAATCAGTTTTGCCATCAGTGTTACTGCATCCATATCTTCCAGTTCAAAATCGGGTTCCGGCAATGCTGGACCATCCAGACCGCTTTCCCCATGCACTGTAGGTGCAATGATAGGATCAGAAATCAGAGGTCTAACCCGTCCCATTGCAGTAGGTACATGTAAATCAATCAATGTACAGATACGCTGTGCATTATATGTTGTTTTTTCGATGGTCTGATTGCCGCATACAGATGTAACACCACGGATATCCAGCATAGGGCTGCCTTTTGCAAGAACCCATGCAATTGCGTCATCATGTCCCGGATCGCCATCCAGAATAATGGGAATTCTTTTCATAATTTTTCCTCCACATATATTTTTTTCTTTTGAAAAAGCCGGAGCGTAAAACGTTCCGACTTTTTCCAGAAACAATGTCATTTCAAATTATTTTGCTTCTGCGTTTTTCTTTTTTCCGTTATTTTTCACACGTTTTACACGTCTTACCTGTGTTGCCGCATACAAGATCAAACCAATGATGGTTGCCACATAAGGAATTGCGGATACCAGGAAGGAAGAGAAGCCCTGCATACCTTCCATCTTATTGCCAAGAGCGCTGGCAAAACCGAAGAACAGGGATGCAAACATAGTGCCAAGAGGTTCCCCTTGTCCCATAGCCTGTGCAGCCAGAGCGATGAAACCACGACCAGCAACGATACCAGTATTCCAGCTCTGAGAGTAGTACATGGACATATAAGCGCCGCCCAAACCGGACAGAGCACCGGAGATACCCAGTGCGATATACTGGATTTTCAATACACTGATACCAACGCTGTCTGCCGCATTGGAGTTTTCACCTACAGCACGAATCTGCAGACCAATAGCTGTTTTATACAGCAGCACCCAAACCAGGAAAACCAGAATGAATGCCACATAAGTCAAAATGGAATGACCAGAGAAAATAGGTCCCAAAACAGGGATGCTTTCCAAAATAGGAATATCAATCTTAGGTGTCAGCATACCAGGTGTTGTCAGGCTGGCTGTGTTCCCTTTCAGACCTGTGAACAGGTACAGCAAGAAAATGGTACCGCCTGAACCAACCAAGTTGATGGCGATCCCGGCAAGGATAATATCTGTTTTTAATTTCAAAGCAAAGATACCAATGATCAATGCCAAAATGATACCTACCACAACTGCACCAATGACGCCTACCCACCAATAGCTTGTCCAGTAAGCAAACAATACGCCAAACAGTGCGGAGATCATCATAATACCTTCCAAACCGATGTTAGTAACACCGGCTTTTTCTGCTACGACTGCTGCAAGAGCTGCAAACAGAATGGGAGATGTGATACGGATAATAGAGTAACCAAAGCTTGTTGTGAAAATCATGCTAAAAATCTGTTCCAACATTATGCGTTACCCCCTTCCACTGCTGCTTCCTGCTGTTTTTTTGCAAGTTCTTCTTTTGTTTCCTTAACAACCATCTTCTGTCTTGTCTTGGACATGAACTGTTCAGCCGCGAAGAACAGGAAGATAACTGCCTGGATAATATCGATCATTTCCGCAGGTACGCCTGCATAAATAGACATCAATTCACAACCACGGTTCAGATATGCAATGAACAATGCTGCAAAAGGAATTGCCAGAGGATTGTTCTTTGCCAGAATAGCAACGGTGATACCTGTCCAACCATAGCCAGGCAGATCTTTCCACAGGAATGTGTTGTATCTGCCCAATACTTCGATGGCACCGCCCATACCACTCAGTGCGCCGCCGATTACCTGAGAAAGGACAATTACGCCACCAACTCTCATACCGGAGTATTTGGAGAAAGATTCATTGATACCGATCATACGGATGGTGTAGCCCCAACGTGTACGATACATGAAGAAACCTACCAGGATTGTTGCAATGATCGCAATGACAAAGCCCCATGTCAGTTCTGTACCGGGTACCATTTTTGCAACCTTTGCTGTTTCCAGGAAAGGATATGTCTGTGTAGAGCCCTGGCTTCTGTCTGCAAATACGTTGCTCAGGAAGTGCATGATAACATACAACACAACGTAGTTCAGCATCAGGGAGCAAACCATTTCACTGGCATTCAGTTTCACTTTCGCGATAGCAGGGATCAGCATCAGCAGACCACCTACAACAGCGCCAACCAGGATACATACTACTGGATGCAGACCAGCTGCCATAGGTACATAAATTGCCAGCAGAGCTGCTACGAAACCGCCTGCCATTACAGTACCTTCACCTGCAAGGTTGAACTGGTTTGCAGAGAACATAACGCAAACCGCCAGACCAGTAAAGATAATGGGTGTCATACGTCCCAAAATTGTTAAAATAGATGAAACGTTCAATGCGCCATTGCTGATGATAGGACGAATCAGCAAACAGTTCAGCGCTTTTGCCGGATCATCCGCACAAATGAAAATAAATATGAATGCTACGGCAATGGCAATGGCAATGGCCACAAAGCCGCGCATGAATTCAAACTTCAGCTTTTGTTTATTCCCCATGCTGAACCCTCCTTACTTCTTCATCGCTCTGCTGTTTCAAGCCCAGCATATATTCACCCATGACTGCGTCAGTCAGAGATGTTGTATCTTCAAAATATGCTGCGATGCCGCCATTGTACATAATGATCAAGCTATCAGACAATTCCATAACTTCATTCAGGTCGGCAGATACCAGCAAAACAGCTGCGCCTGCACGGCTCAGTTCTACCAGTTTTTTCCGAATGAATTCTGTAGCGCCGACGTCAATGCCTCGTGTAGGCTGGTCGGCAATGATCAAAATAGGGTCTGCGGAGAATTCTCTTGCTACGACAACTTTCTGAATGTTACCACCGGAAAGCATGCCTACCTGCTGATTTCTGCTCTTACAAAGGACTTTATAGTCTTTGATGAGCTGGTCACTGTCCTCATGCATTTTCTTCATGTTGAACAAAGGACCATTGTTGTATTTCTTATCAGCAGAACGGTCACTCATAAGGTTTTCTTCAATGGTTGCTGTTCCAGCCATACCGAATGTCATACGGTCTTCTGGAATCAGGGAAACGCCCAGATCACGAATCTTACGCTGAGGCTGACCAATGACGCTCTGACCGTTTACGGTAGCAGTACCGCTATCAGGAGTATTCAGATTGAACAGCATATCTACCAGTTCTCTCTGACCATTGCCTTCTACGCCGGCAATCCCCAGAATTTCGCCTTTGCGCACGTCAAAGGAAAGCTTATTGAGCATTTTCTTATTCCATTCATTGGTATATTCCAAATCACGTACACGAAGTACCACGTCTGTGGGCTGTGCCTGATCTTTTTCCACTGTCAGGATAACATCACGACCAACCATCAGTCGAGAAATTTCTTCTTTGGAAATATCCGCTGTCTGGTAAACACCCATGGATTTCCCGCTGCGCATGATAGTCAAGCGGTCTGTGATCTGCTTGATTTCATGGAGCTTATGAGAAATAAAGATCATGGTGTAACCCTGTTCTTTTAAGTGAATCAGTTCTTTGAACAGTTCTTCTGTTTCCTGTGTAGTCAATACCGCTGTGGGTTCGTCCAGGATCAGGATTTTCGCACCACGTACCAGTGCTTTCAAAATTTCTACTTTCTGTTTCATCCCTACAGGGATATCTCTGACTTTCGCATTGGGATCTACATGCAGATTATACTTTTTCGCATATTCTTCCGTAATCTCAACAGCTTTCTTATAGTCCATAAACATACCCTTATGTTTCGGTTCCATGCCCAGGACCATATTTTCCGCTACGGTCAGATTGGGTACCAGCATAAAGTGCTGATGTACCATACCGATTCCTTTGGAAATCGCTACAGTAGGTGATGTGAGAGAAACTTTTTCTCCATTTACATAAATTTCACCTTCTGTGGGCTGTTCCAAACCGAACAGCATTTTCATCAGTGTGGATTTACCCGCACCATTTTCGCCCATCAGAGCATGAATTTCTCCTCGTTTGACGTTAAAATCAACACCCTGATTGGCAGCAATACCATTGGGATAAACCTTGGTAATTCCCTTCATTTGCACAACGTATTCATTGTCAGCCATAATCGGGTCCCCTCCTTCTATATCGTCTGCATCATTGGCAAAGATTCTGCATCTTCAAAAAGTCTTTTCTGCACTGGGCAACTAAAAGATTTTTTCAATCTGCAGAGGTACTATGAAAAAAAAGGGGGCTGTTCAGCCCCCTTAGTTTTTGATGATTTTTCAGCGAACTTATGGTTTCGTATGAAATTAAGGTCTTACAGATTCTCTCAGTTCTACAACTGCGTTTGTTGTATCGCCGATAGCAGTAGGAACTTCAACTTCGCCGTTTGTAACAGCTGCAACAGTTGCATCAACTGTTTCTTTTACGCTGTCAGGAGAAATCTTGTCATAGTTCTTGTCTGTTACCAGACCAACGCCGCCTTCATTGATACCGATCAGGATATGCTGACCCCAGTATTCGTTGCCTGCATCCCATTCATCGAAGAACCATACCAGAGAGTCACCGATGTTTTTCAGACCGGATGTCAGAGTGATAGCAGCCATTTCAGCGGAGAATGTGGATTCCTGGTCAGAGTCAACGCCGATGAAATATGCTTTACCTGTTTCCAGACATGCTTCTGCAGCGCCGTTACCAGCGTTACCAGCTACACCCCAGATGATATCACAGTTGTTGTCGTTGATCATGGATTCTGCCAATTCTTTGCCTTTTGCAGGATCGATGTAGTTACCAATATATCTTGTATCAACTTTGATGTCAGGATTTATAGACTGTGCACCCAGAATGTAACCATACAGGAAGTCGTTGATTACGGGGCTGTCTACGCCGCCAACAAAACCGATAACTGCATCTTCGTTGATTTTTTCAACGTCTGTAGCTGTTGTCATAGCCGCTGCATAAGCACCTACCATGTAACCCAGGTCGTTCTGTGCATAGCTCAGATTTACTACGTTAGGCAGTTCGTATGTTGTGTCATCATAGATCAGGTATTTCTGATCAGGATATTTTTCGGATACGTTTTTCAGATATTCAGGCATCTGGAAAGTACCAACAACGATCAGGTCATATTCGCCGGAAGCAGAAACTTCATCCAAATAACCCTGCCATTTTGCTTCATCTTCTGTTGTACCGCCCATTTCAATGGTTGTGTAAGTAATTCTGCCGGCATCCTGCAGTTCTTTCAGACCTGCTTCTGCAGAGTCAAAGAAAGATTTGTCACCCAGGTTACCATTTACCAGGTTGCAGACATTGTAAACTTTTCCGTCACCAGTATCTGCTGTTTCAGTGGTTGTTGTGTCGCCGCCGCCACCACAGCCTGCCAACACGGCAACTGTCAGAGCGGAAGTCAGCAACAGAGAAAGCAATTTCTTCATAGTCGATCTCCCTTTCTTGTTATAAAATTGGACTAAACAGGAATGATTGCCCATGACATGGACAACATATCCGTTTTCAGTTTACAATATCTATCCATTATTGTCAATAAAATAACCCGACTATACCCGCGTTTTGTAAACTATATACAAAAAAAATGTATTATTTTTGAAAAATTGAATATTGTATTCATTCTGCAAAAATACATATGTCGTCATAACACAAACAAAAAAGCAGATGTATTGCTTTTTCTTGCAACACATCTGCTGATTTTTACCAGTTTGATTTTCAAAAAATCATTAGCCTCTTCTGAAAAGACCTTTTTTCTTGGGCTTTTCTTCTTCAGGAGGTGCTTCATTTGTCATATTGGGTTCTCTCTTGCCGTAAACTTCGCCTCTTGCAACAGGAACACGCACGCCTTTGTTCAGACCGAATTCGATGATGAAGCAGTCGTAAGTTGTGTCAACAACTTTACCGTACATCCCTGCATTTGTTACAACCATGTCACCAATCTGAATCGCATTTCTCTGTTCTGCCAGAGCCTTTTCTCTTTTCTGAGTAGGTCTGAAGGACAGGAAATACATAATAATTACCAGTGCTACGCAGTAGAAGATAACCAGTGTGATGCCATTCATGTTACCAAACAAGCCGCCGCTTGCCTGCTGTGTGCTCTGTGTTGCTGCTTCGCCGCTACCGGAAGAAACGGTAGTGCTGACGTCCAGCAAAAATGCTGTTAAGCTGTTCATTTCCTTCTCTCCTAACGTTGTTAAATTCTGAAAAACACAGTAAAAATATTATATCCGAGTTTTGAAAACACGTCAAGCCTTCTTACATACCGTTTCTGCGAAAGCCTTCCAGTTTTTGTTTTTTATACTCAGGGAAACGGTCTTCGTCCATTGCCTGACGGATTTCTTCCATCATAGTATTGAAGAAATGCAGGTTATGCAGAACGCACAGACGCATTGCCAGCATTTCTTTTGCTTTGAACAAATGACGAATATAGGCTCTGGAATATCTGGAGCAAGCAGGACAAGTACATGTTTCGTCGATGGGTCTTTCATCCAGCTCATATTTTGCATTCATCAGATTCAGTTTGCCTGCATTGGTATAAACGTGTGCATGTCTACCGTTTCTGGAAGGCAGTACACAGTCAAAGAAGTCCACACCACGTTCCACCGCTTCCAGAATATTTTCCGGTGTGCCAACACCCATCAGATAGGTAGGTTTGTTCTGAGGCAGATAAGGCACCACTTCTTCAATGATGTGATACATTTCCGCATGGGATTCCCCTACTGCCAGACCGCCGATGGCATAGCCATCCAGATCCATTTCTGCAATACGCTTTGCATGTTCAATACGGATATCTTCATAAGTTGCCCCCTGATTGATGCCGAAAAGCATCTGCTGTTTATTGATGGTATCATCCAGAGAGTTCAGACGTGCCATTTCCTTTTTGCAGCGTTCCAACCAGCGTGTGGTACGGGCTACGGAATTTTCTACATAAGTACGTTCCGCAGGAATACCGATACATTCATCGAATGCCATAGCAATGGTAGAACCCAGATTAGACTGAATGCGCATGCTTTCTTCGGGACCCATAAAGATTTTTCTGCCATCTACATGGGAGCTGAAGTAAACGCCTTCTTCCGTGATTTTCCGCAGTGTGGTCAGGGAAAACACCTGAAATCCGCCGGAGTCAGTCAGAATGGGCTTGTCCCAAACCATAAATTTATGAAGACCACCTAGTTTTTTGATGATCTCATCACCAGGACGCACATGCAGATGATAAGTATTGGACAATTCCACCTGACATTTTACTCTTTCCAAGTCCTCTGTGGAAAGGGCACCTTTGATGGCTGCAATAGTCCCTACGTTCATGAATACCGGTGTTTGAATGACACCATGAGGAGTATGGAATTCCCCTCTTTTTGCTCTGCCGCAAGTTTTTAATAATTTATACATATCTTACCTCATTTCCGCTCAAGTTTTATCTGTACTATCATATCTTGTTTTCCATGGAAATTCAAGAATTTTTCCTGCATTCATACCATTTTCCCCGGAAAAGCCGGCAGTGCCGCCCTTGACACACCCCTTTGCTGTGCTTTATCATAATAAGGTAAGAATACAATCAGATATGAAACGGAGAATTACTATGTCTATCAATTTGATCGCAACAACTACATTCGGTCTGGAAGCCGTTGTGAAACGGGAATGTCAGGCTCTTGGATTTGAAAATATCAAAACATCTGACGGGAAAGTAGAATTTACTGGCACAGAAGCCGATATCGTGAAAGCCAACATGTGGCTGCGCTGTGCAGGACGTGTCTGGGTAAAAATGGGTACATTCAAGGCAGTTACTTTTACAGAGCTTTTCGACCAGACAAAAGCACTGCCCTGGGCAGACTGGATTCCTGAGGACGGCAAATTTACTGTTGTCGGTAAATCTGTAAAATCTACCCTGTTCAGCGTATCTGACTGTCAGGCAATCGTCAAAAAAGCCGTTGTAGAAAAACTGAAACAAACTTATCACACGGACTGGTTCGATGAAACCGGTGCCTCCTACACCATTCAGGTAGGCATTTTGAAAGACGTTGTTACCCTTGCCATTGATACCAGCGGTTCCGGTCTGCACATGCGCGGATACCGTGCAAACGCACTGGATGCGCCTTTGAAAGAAACACTGGCTTCTGCCATGATCCAGCTTAGCTACTGGCGGAAAAACCGTATTCTGCTGGACCCTTTCTGCGGTTCCGGCACCATTCCCATTGAAGCTGCCATGATTGCCCGGAACATTGCCCCCGGTATCCATCGCAAATTTGCTTCTGAAGAATGGGAACGCATTGGCAAAGACCTGTGGAAAAAAGCCCGTGTAGAAGCATATCAGGCAATCGACTATGATGTTATGCCCGAAATCTACGGCAGTGATATTGACCCGGATGCCATTGAACTGGCAAAAGCCAATGCGGAAAAAGCCGGCGTGGATGACTGCATCACCTTTGAAGTAAAACCATGCCAGGAAATTGTATTGCCCGGGAAATATGGCGTCATGATTACCAACCCTCCTTATGGCGAACGTATCGGCGAATTGAAGGAAGTGGAAAACATGTACCGTGCTTTGGGTGGCATCATGAAGGAAAACCCCACTTGGTCCACTTACCTTATCACTTCCATGGAATACTTTGAATCTCTCTTTGGCAGAAAAGCCGATCGGAAGCGGAAACTGTTCAATGGTCGCATCAAAACAGACTACTACCAGTTCGAAGGTCCCAGACCTCCCAAAAATCTGTAATATTCCAACATAAATAAAGGCATTGTGACTTCTTTCCATGGAATCGCAATGCCTTTTCAAATATAAAAAACCTCATTAGGGGCATCTTCATAAGAAAACAAAGAAAGCCAAAAACCCTTATGATTACAAAGGATTTTGGCTTTCTTATTTTTTGAAGATTTAATTTGTTATGCTTTCTTATGAAGACAGCCATCTCAAATTCCCTTAAGAAATCAAGAAAAAGGAAAATCAATGTTTTCTTAAGGGGAAGTTGCTATGGGAAAATGAGGTCTTTTTCTTCATGACTGAAAGTGCTTTTTATCCGTTACACAGATCAATGGTCAGATACAGGACTTTGCCGTCATTTGCAACGCCAATACCTGCCTGTGTCATGGTGCTATCCATGATGCTGTTGTGTTTCGCAGCAGTACGGAGCAATTCTGTATAAAGTTGCACCACATCACCGCGTGTGGTTGCAATGACTTCCGAAGCAGTATGGAACTGCACATTGTTTTCCATCATACGCTGGAAGGGTGTCTTTCCGTCTTTGCTTTTATAATCAAAATATTTTTCTTTGACCATTTCTGTACTATGGGCAGATGCAGTCTGGTCTAAGCCTTCGTTTTCCGTTAAGGCTGCCAGCCCCGCTTCTTGTCTCTGGATATTGATGATTTCCAGCAGCTCTTTTTCAATGTCAGTTTTCTGTGCACCGCTCAAAGAACCAGTCAAGGCATCTTTTGATGCAAATTCCTTTGTCTGCAGGAGCAATCCACAAATCTGATTTTCATAATCCAGAGGAATTCTGGCAGAAGCATATTCCCCATTCAATACTGCACAATGATCCACATTACTGATGCTATCCACATGAGATGCATCATTCAGCACTGTCCCAGCTTGAATCCCTTGATACTGGAACTTGCTGAATGGTGTGAAAAATTCCACAGCAGCATCATTTTCAAATGTCACCCAGAAATATCCATCCCCTGCGTAAATATAGCGATCCAAACCATAGACTGTTTCGTCAATTCGTGTGGGAGCGCCAAATGTTGCCTGCACTTCTTCAATTGTCTGTCCCAATGTCAGCTCTTTACCGTTAATGGTAACTGTTTTTGCCATTACCGCGTCGCCTTTGGGTACAGAAGTGCCATTCTGTACGCCTTCATAAAAGGTATAGGCACTCAGAAACGCAGTGACTGCTTCCTGTACTTTCAATGTATTTTTGGGGGCAAATGTTCCGTTCTGATAGCCAGAAATCAAACCAGCTCCATACGCCTTATCAATATAAGATACTGTTGTTGCGCTGATGTTTTTGGTATCTGTAAATGGATTTTTCTTTGCATACAGGGACATATCAACGCCAACTTTTTCCAATGTACGCACCAGCATGATTGCCATCTGTTCTCTTGTCAGTGGATTTTCCGGCGCAAATGTTCCAGGTTCCACACCAGCAATGATGCCCAACCCATACGCTTTTAATGCTGCTGGTTCATCGCAGTCGGAAAAAGGATTTTCTTTCGGCATAGGCGCTGTTGTGCCTGTTACTTTTTCATAAAAAGCCACCGCAATTTCACTGAATTCTACTCTTGTCATGGTATCCTGTGCCTGCTGAAGCAAAGGTGCTGTAATCAATTGCAAAGAATATGCCTGTTCCATATGAGGCACTGCCCAAGGGGAAGCATTGGTCGAAACTGCCCCGAAGGCTGTAAAACAAACACTGACAGACAGCAGTGCTGTTACGGCTACACCTACCAGCCGTTTCATACAATCATCTCCTTTACGAAATTGTGAAGAAATGTTTACAAAATTATGAACCGTTTTATTATAACCATATTTCTGCCTTTTGGCAAGCAAAATCCCCAAAAAGGTGCATTCTAAAGAAGCTTTAATTTAGGAAAGCAGCATTTTCACTAATTTCTGTAAGAGGAATTGGGATAGTGCTCTTCAAAAAACACAGCATATAAACTCCTAATAAAAAAGAAAGCCAGAAACCTTTGTTTATAAGGATTCCAGCTTTCTTTCTTTTTTTCTATGATTTTATCCAGTCTGCTTTTGCAATTCCTTTTTATGTGTCTTTTTCATCACCTTGCTACAATCGCATCCACCTGTTTTTGCTCCTTCATATAAACAACTGCTTTCAAAAGAATAGGCGTTATCAAAGTAGTAACGATAACCACCAACACGATGGCAGGGAATAACGTTGGCGAAATAAGTCCTGCCTGTTCCCCCTTTTGTGCTACAATCAGTGCAACCTCACCACGAGAAATCATTCCAACGCCAATGGCAAGGGAATCCATGTTGGAAAAGCCACAAATTTTTGCCCCAAGACCACATCCAACAATTTTAGACAATATGGCAACAATCAACAAGGCAAGCGTAAATAATATCAATTCTTGGGACATTCCTGTAATAACAGTCTTAATCCCAATGCTTGCAAAAAATATAGGGGTAAAAAACATATAAGATGTGATATTGATTTTAGAAGCAATGTAGGATTTTGTTTCTGTAACATTGCAAAGGATCAAACCTGCAAAATAGGCTCCTGTAATATCTGCAACTCCAAAATAAACTTCTGAAATATAGGACAGAAGCAAACAAAATGCCACAGCATAAATTGCCACTCTTCTTTTCGTTCCGTATACGATTTCCAACTTGCGGAACAGACGAAATACAAAAAAGCCGCAAACTGCAATAAATACAAAGAACAATAAGATCTTCAGCAATACCACCATAATTTCTACCCCGGGAACTGTGAAACTGGTTATCACTGTCAATGCAATAATGCCCAAAATATCGTCAATAATGGCTGCACCCAAGATCGATGTTCCCATTTCGCCTTTTAACTTGCCCATCTCGCGCAAAGTTTCCACGGTAATACTTACAGATGTTGCCGTTAATACGATACCTACAAAGGCACTTTCCAAAAAAATCATTGTATCTGGTCTTTGACCATGGAAAAATAGATAATATGTTAAAAATCCACTTCCCAATGGGATCAGTACCCCTACAAAAGCAATGATCACTGAAGACTTTCCTGTCGCTTTCAAGTCATCAAAATCTGTATCTAAGCCAGCCAAAAACATCAAAAAGATTACGCCGATTTCTGCCGACTTCGTCAAAAAATCCGTTTCATGCAATATATTCAAACAACTCGGACCCAATAACACCCCGACCAATAATGCGCCAACAACCTGTGGCATATTTACCTTTTGGGACAGCAAACTGAATATTTTAGTAGAAAGCAATATAATTGCAACAAATAACAAAAAATCATAAGATTCCATAACACAAACCTCCTTACTTTTTCGATTTCTTTGGGCACATATGATAGGAAAAAGACTTTTGTATGAAACAAAAGTCTTTTTTCGCATTGTATTCTATTAATAAATTCAATTTATTCTGCTTCTGCTACTGCACACACATTTTGAGAATTTTTCTTTTTGATATGCAGAATCTTCAGCGCTGCCAGTGCGCCAATCACCAGAACGACTGCCTGGAAGATAAACATATAAGTATATGCCTGTGTTCCTAAAGTATCCAGCCAATAGCCAAACAGTGTAAACTGGAACAGGTCAGGAGAAAAACCTACCGCTGCTGCAATCCCAATTGTAGATGCAGTCAAGTTTCTAGATACACCCGCTTCTGTAATGGTAGCATAATAAGCCCCGCGTCCAATATATACTGCTGCGGACATAATCAATGTCAGCGCAATCAGCAGCTGTGCTGCTACACCTGCATCTGCAACCAGCAGATAACCTAAGCCCAAAATACCAATTGCATATACACCCAACAGCACTTTGGAAGGAGACCCCACTTTATCAGTCAGGATACCGCCAATGGGTGCGCCCAGCAGAGTCATACCATGCTGTCTTAAAATCGCAACGCCGCCGGAGAATGTAACTGCAACACCCAATACATCTGTGAAGTACGGTGTGAAATAAGTCAATGTTGTCAGGAAGGAATAAACTGCGAAGATAGAGATTGCAACCAGCCAAGTTGCAGGCTGTTTCATAATCATCAAGAAGTCAGCAACCACATTTGTTTTCTTTTTTACTTTTGCTTCTGCTGCTTTTTTCGCACGTTCTGCCGCAATTTTTTCTTTGGGATTATCCAATACGATCATAGCAATTCCTGTCAATACAAAGGAAAGTACCGCAATACTGATCATAGCTGCTTTCAGACCTGCAACGCCTTCCATAAATTTCATGTAGAAAACCATCATTACCGCATTGAAAACAATGTTGAAAATACCGATACATGTTTCATTCATACCGAAGATTTTGCCCTGGTTTTCGTCTGTTGTCAAATCACGGATCATCTTGATATGTGTTGGATAGTTCATCAGCAGGCTGGCAATGGCAAAGCCAATCCACATCAATACAGCCATGAAATATGTAGGATACATTACAAAAATAAGAGTAAAAATACCGTTCAAAAGCACGGAACCTACATAAATATACTTATAGTTGAATCGGTCAGCAATCCAACCACCGATAGGTGCGCCAAATACATTCCCGAATCCATAGATCGTAATCAACAGACCCATCTGTGTATTGGTTGCATTCATAAATTGCTGAAAAGGATCATACCAGATATACTGGATAAACGGAATGATATATACGATGGACCAACATGCGCCCAGCACCAACAGAGTAATTGGCAGCTTTAATGATTTCTTTTCCATACATACGCCTCCTCAAAATGTTTATTTTTCTTTTTTTGCAGATAAATCACTGCTTTTTAAAATCGCAATTCCTGTAAATCCAAAAATGATTGAAACCACTGGATTAATCAAATTCAAAAGACAGTAAGGCAAATAATCCAGTGTATTAACACCTAAATATGTGCTCATAGCCACTGCACAGGTACACCAAGGAATCAAAGGAGAAGTCAAAGTCCCGCCATCTTCCAGCGCTCTGGACAGATTTTGTGGCGCCAAACCCCTTTTTTCATATTCTTCTTGAAACATTTTTCCTGTGATCAATAAAGACAGATATTGTTCACCAGATGCAAGATTCATAAAAATACAGGTACAAATCGTTGAAAAAATCAGAGAACCAACGCTTTTTGCAAATTTCAAGATATTCTTTGCAATGGTTTCCAGCATACCTGTTACGCTCATAACCCCACCAAAGCTCAAAGAACATAAAATCAACGATAATGTCCACATCATAGACTGAAGACCGCCGCGGGTTAGCAATTCATCTACCATGGCATTTCCGGTCTCACTGATATAACCATACTGCAAAGCATATCCCACAGAACTGATATCATGTCCCTGTACAAAGATGGCACAAAACACGCCCATAAATACGCTTAACATTAAACCTGGAATCGCGGGAATTTTAAAAATAACCATGAAAATAATGAATACCAAAGGCAATATCAAAAGTGGAGAAATGACAAAAGGCGTATCTAGAGCTTCCAACATCTTTTGAATCTCTATTGCATCTACTGTATCAGCAGAATAATTTTTGTTTAAAATCATAAAACCAATCATTGCTAATACATAGCTTGTACCCGTTGTATATGCCATATGTCGGATATGATCAAACAGTGTAGATCCAGCAATTGCAGGGGCAAGATTTGTCGTTTCTGAAAAAGGAGACATTTTATCTCCAAAGTAAGCGCCGGAAATGACAGCACCTGCCACCATAGGTGCCGGAATGCCCAACCCAGTACCGACACCAACCAATGCCAACCCGACAGTCCCTGCAGTTGTCCAGGAACTGCCGGTGGCAATACTTATCAATGAACAAATCACCATGGAAGTGACCAAGAAAAAATCAGGTGATAACACTTTTAGCCCATAATATACAATGGCTGGTACAATTCCGCCGGAAATCCATGCACCAATGATAAAACCAATGATCCCTGTGATCAAAATCGGCTGCATTGCAGAGTAAATTGAATCAAAAATTCCTTTTTCAATTTCATGCCAAGGGTACTTCAAATAAAATACACCAATCAGTGCCCCTGCAATTGTTCCCAACAACAAAGGAAAATGGATTTCAATGTTTAAAAACAGCTGACAGCACACCAACAAAACAATGACTGTTATCAAAGGTACTAAGGCAACAATGATATTCGGTTGTTTTCTCTTTCCAGTGTCACCTAATTCCATCCTGATTCCTCCTTATTGCTATCCTTACCTCCTAAAGATATCAAGCATGTTTTTTCAATACATCTGCCAACAAAACAATTCCTTTGCGGATCTGTTCTTCTGATACAGTTGTGAAATTCAGGCGCATTGTATTTTTCGCACCATCATTTGCATAGAAGAACTCACCGGGAATATACGCTACACCTGCTTCTACAGCTTCATCCAGAATGCCATCTGCAT
Source organism: Anaerotignum lactatifermentans (assembly GCF_014982935.1). Classification (NCBI taxonomy): domain Bacteria; kingdom Bacillati; phylum Bacillota; class Clostridia; order Lachnospirales; family Anaerotignaceae; genus Anaerotignum; species Anaerotignum lactatifermentans. Next base: position 18,654 of record NZ_JADCKK010000041.1, read on the forward strand.
CCAGACCTTCAGGCAGTTCCACCCAGATGAACATACCACCTTCAGGGCGTGTAAATTTCACGCTTGCGGGGAAGTTTTCTTCCATCAAGGACAGCATCAGATCGCACTTTTCTTTATAAGCAGCCTGGATTTTGCGGATATGTCCTTCCACATCGTAGTTTTTCATATATTCTACAACCTGAAGCTGAGCAAATTCGTTACACTGCAGGTCCAGACTTTCTTTCAGTCTTTCGTACATCACTGCATGTTCAGGAGCTGCGCAAATCCATGCTACGCGCAGACCAGGACAGAGGATTTTGGAGCAGGAGCCCAGATAAATGACTTTGCCCATGGTATCCATAGATTTCAGGCAAGGGATGTGTTCCCCTTTGAAACGGATTTCGCCATAAGGATTGTCTTCAATAACAACTACATCATAGCGGTTGATAACTTCCATGAACTGTTTTCTTCTTTCCAGTTTCCATGCTCTGCCAGTAGGATTCTGGAAATTAGGAATCACATACAGCAGTTTTACTTTGGGATTTTCTGCCAGCACACGTTCCAGATCAGAGATCACAATGCCATCTTCATCGGTATCTACACCCAAGAAGCTGCATCCATAAGGACGGCAAGCATTGATACCACCCAGATAGCTAGGGTTTTCTGCTACAACGATGGCGCCTTCATCCAGGAACAGCATAGCTGTCATTGCCAGACCCTGCTGAGAACCAGTGGTCACAACAATGTTTTCCGGTTTCGCATCTACGTCTTCTTTTCTCTGCATTCTTTCTGCCAAAACCTGAAGCAGTTCTGGATTACCTTTGGAAAGACCATACCGGAAAGCCTGTTTACCTTTCTTTTCGATCATTTCCATGGTGGATTTTTTCAGATCATCCATAGGGAACAGATCTGGATCAGGCAGACCCGCTGCAAAAGAAATGACACCCTGTTTGCTTGCGATTCTTTTCTGCACGCTTCTGATTGCGGAAGGTTTTACCCTGTCCATACGAATTGAATATCCCATAACATTACCTCCTAAATAAATGCTTTTCGCACAAAATTCTTCCTTAATATATACACAATATTATTTCGCTGCTGCCAGACATGCCAGTGCAATGGAATTGATTTTGATTTCCGGTGTATCAGAACGGCTGCCCAAAATAACAGGTGCTGCTGCTCCCAGAACGATGCCTGCCCATTTTGCGCCATTAAACTGCAGCCAGGATTTCCCCATGGTGTTGCCTGCTTCGATATTGGGGAAAATCAGCAGATCCACTTCTCCGGCAATCTTGCTGTCGATTCCTTTATGTTCTGCAGCGTGTTTATCAAAAGCTACGTCGAAAGCAATGGGACCTTCTGCGGTACAAGGAGGAAGTTCTCCTTTCTTTACCATTTCCACCAGGGCTGCTGCGTCAACGGTAGAAATTACTTTCGGATCTACCATTTCATTGGCTGTCAGAATCGCTACATTGGGATTTTCAAAACCAAGATTCTTCATAGCATTCAAAGCACTGCGCATGATGACTTTTTTCTGCTCCAGATCAGGCGCTACATTGATGCCGCTGTCGGAGCAGTAAATGAGTTTGTGGTACTGAGGCAGTTCATACACTGCCAGCAGACTCAGCAGGTTGCCTGTACGCAGACCGTATTCTTTATTCAGTACGCCGCGCATATATACTGCTGTATTGACAATCCCTTTCATCAGGACATCGGCTTTTTTATTTCTTACCAGTTCCACAGCTTTTTTCATTGCTTCTGCTTCATCGGGGCAATCTACTAATTCATAATCTGTAAAACCGATCTTGTCTCCAATCTCGCGGATTTTTGTGCCATCCCCTACCAAAACAGGTTTGATAAAGCCGATTTTTGCCGCGTCACGAACTGCGGACATAACCGCTTCGTCCTGAGCAACTGCTACACTGACTGTTCTGGGTTCGATAGATTTTACTCTTTCCAGCAGATCCGTAAAATTTTTCAGCATATTTTTACCGCCTTTCTTCCTATATAATAGCAATCAAATCAGAGATAATAGCAATCAAATCAGAGATACTCTTTCGCTTCTTCTTCACCACTCAGAACACGCAGGGCACCAAGTGCCAAAGCTTCCATTTCCATTTCACCAGGAACAACGGCTTTGGGAGCCAGATAAACAACTTTTTCATATACGTCATGGACGATTTTTTCGGAATAAGCAATGCCGCCTGTAAAGATCACACGGTCAACTTTTCCTTTCAGAGAAGCGCCATAGAGAGCAATTTCTTTTGCAACCTGATAGATGAAAGCATCCAAAATCAGTTTTGCTTTTTCGTCACCGTTTGCTGCTCTTTCTTCCACTTCTCTGGCATCTTTGGTGCCGAGATAATCATACATACCGCCTTCTGCGCTGACTTTACGAACCATCTGCTCTCTGGTATACTTGCCGGAGTAGCAAAGTTCGATGAGCTGATATGCCAGCAAGCCACCGCTTCTTTCCGGAGAGAAAGGACCATCGGTTCTGCCGCCACTACCGTCAATCATTTTGCCTTTTTCATGGGCTACGATGGAAATGCCGGAACCAAGATGAGCTACAATGAAATTGAAATCTTCATATTTACCGCCCATATCTTCTGCGACTTTTCTGGAAACAACCTTATGGTTTAATGCATGGAACCAGCTGAATTTTTCCAGATCAGAAATGCCTGTGATTCTTGCTTCGGGAATCATTTCGTCTACAGAAACAGGATCGACAACAAAGGAAGGTACGCCGATCTCATCACCGATGTTTCTTGCAATGACTGCACCCAGATTGGAAGCATGTTCGCCATTGATGGCATTTTTCAGATCTTCCACCATTCTGTCGTTTACCCGATAAGTACCGCCTGGAATGGCTTTCATCAGACCGCCTCTACCTACAACGCAGTCGAATTGATCCAGAGAAAATCCTTCTGCTTTCAGAACATCAACGATCATATTTTTGCGGTATTCATATTCATCAAATACATGAGGGAACTGTTTCAGATCTTCTCCTGTATGTGTAATGTTCTTTTTCAGGATCTCTTTCTTATCTTCATAAACAGCAACTTTTGTTGATGTACCACCTGGATTGATGACCAGTAAATACATAGCAGCACTTCCTTTCATTTGTTCTATTTTATAGAACCTTATTCTATTTTTGTTTCGCTGTACTAATATAAACACAATTCTGTTCTAATGACAACAACTTCGTTCTATTTTGTATGCGAATTGTATAACACTTACATTTTTTACACACAAAAAATATACAAATTATCCATATCACATTTCATATAGTTTTCTACAGACACCATCACGCAATTATGTATTCCTTCATGCAGAGCATTTCGTATTTGTTTTCCTCTCTTTTTTGCAATAAAAAAAGCGCCTCTCTGTGAACTGAACCAGTAAAAACGGACAATGACAAAAAGCCCCCTTATGTAGGATAATAGAACTACATGAGGGGGCTTTTATTATGGCAAAAAGAAAATACACACATATCAAAATAATTGAACCAAAACT
>NZ_JADCKK010000042.1:0-22051 GCF_014982935.1 Anaerotignum lactatifermentans
CGCAAAGTCCAAGAAAGGGAGACGATATACCTATTGCTCCATCATTATACAGCTTAAGCAACAAGATGGATAATTCCTTACTGGCTGTAAGGGATATTAACCATAAATATATTGTAGTAGAAAGGAGGTGCGAGATGTACGCACAGGTCATCATTGATGCCAATCATGCGGAGGTAGACCGTGTCTTTGATTATAGAGTGCCTGCGCAGTGGGAAGAAGAAGTTTGCGTAGGGCTGCGTGTTATGGTGCCTTTTGGGCAGCGCAACACCAAACGGGAAGGTTATGTCATTGCCCTGACGGAAACGACGGAAGTACCTGCAGGGAAAATCAAGGAAATCGTGGAAATCCTGGATGAAGGCAGACCCATCCTGACGCCGTCCATACTGGAACTGGCAAAATGGATGAAAAAGGAATATTTCTGCACATTGAACCAGTGTTTGCAGGCTGTGATGCCGGCGGGCATCCGCACCAAAAGCGTCTGGTATGCAGAACTGACGGGACAGACGGCAGAACTTTCGGAAAAAGAACAGCAGATGATAGATGTGCTGGAAGAGCAGGGCGGTGCGGTTCCTCTGCGAGAATTGGAACAGATTTTCGGCAATCGCACGGAATATATTCTGCGCTGTTTACAGGAGAAAAAGGTTGTCCGTCTGCACCAGAAAACCACACGCAGTACCTATAAAAAAGAAAAACGATATGTTTCCCTGACAGAAAATGAAGAACTGCTCATAGCAGCAAAGGAAAAAGCAGAAAAAGATAAGCGTCTGGCAGGACAGCTGCGTGTACTTTCTGCCATTTGCCCGGGAGAAAGCATTTCCGTAGAGGAATTGAAGGAAAAGGCTGCTGTGACAGATTCCCCCATTCATACCCTCTTGCAAAAGGGCATTTTGGTAGAACAGCGCAGACAGGAAAAGCGGGATGTGTTCCAATTGGAGGATTACACACCGACCCAGCCTTTTTATCCAACACCGGAACAGGCGCAGGCGTTGACCCTTTTGCGAGAGGAAGAGCAGAAGGCGCAGAAACGTCCCGTACTGCTCCATGGTGTTACAGGCAGCGGCAAAACAGAAATCTATATGCAGCTTATTGAGCACGTCATTATGGAAGGTAAGCAAGCCATTGTGTTGGTGCCGGAAATTTCACTGACACCGCAGATTATGGAGCGGTTTATTTCTCGTTTTGGCAAGCGAGTTTCTGTGACCCATAGCCGCCTTTCCTTGGGAGAGCGGCTGGACCAGTGGCGAAAGGCAAGGGACGGAGAAATTTCCATCATCATTGGACCACGTTCCGCATTGTTTATGCCGTTCTCCAATCTTGGGGTCATTGTCATGGATGAGTGTCACGAAAGCAGTTACATTTCCGATGTAACACCCAAGTATCATACCCGCGAAGTGGCAAGAAAGCTGTCGGAACTGACAGGAGCATTGCTGGTTATGGGCAGCGCTACCCCTGACATCGACAGTTATCATCGGGCAGTGACAGGAGAATTTTTGCTGCTGCAATTGAAAGAACGGACAAAGGGAAGCCGTTTGCCAGAAGTCTTTGTGACGGATATGCGGAAGGAGCTGGAGGATGGCAACCGTTCCGCTTTTGGATTGCCTTTGCAGCAGGCAATCCAGGAAAATTTGGAAAAAGGACAGCAGACCATGCTTTTCCTGAATCGACGGGGATATTCCACATTTGTTTCCTGCCGAAAATGCGGAGAAGCATTGACCTGTCCTTCCTGTAACGTTTCTTACACTTACCATGCGTCAGATAAGGCATTGGTCTGCCATTACTGCGGCAAAGAAGTGCCGGTGCCTAAGACATGCCCTTCCTGTGGCTCCCATTATATCCGCTATTTTGGTACAGGAACCCAGAAAATCGAGGAAGAAACCAGACGGCTGTTTCCAGAGGCAAGTATTCTGCGTATGGATGCGGATACCACCACAGGGAAAAACGGGCATGCCCGCATCTTGGAACTGTTTGGAAAAGGAAAGGCTGATATTCTCATTGGTACCCAGATGATTGCCAAAGGTCATGATTTCCCCAATGTGACGTTGGTGGGGATTCTGGCAGCGGATCTTTCTTTGAATTTAGGTACCTATCAGGCGGCGGAAACCTGTTTCCAGCTCATTACCCAAGCGGCTGGCAGAGCCGGACGAGGAGAACTTGCCGGACGAGTGTTCATCCAGACTTACCAGCCGGAAAATCACGCCATCCGTATGGCGGCGGCACAGGATTACGAAGGATTTTATCAGGAGGAAATCCTCCTGCGGCAGGCAATGGAGTACCCGCCTTTTTCTCACATTTTCTCTGTGCTCATCACTGGAGAAATGGAGCAGGAAGTGATGCTGGCTGCACAGCGACTAGGGGCTTATATGAATCATTACGCAGAACGGGCAGGCTGTACCGTAGTTGGTCCTGCACCAGCGCCTTTGCCGAAATTCCGTGGAGAATTCCGCTGGCAGATTTTTGCCAAGGGAACGGATGCAGATCGGCTGAAAGCCTTTGTCCTGTATACTGTAGAGCAAACAAAAAAAGACGTGAGCCGGGAAATCCGCTTTCATCTTGCTTTCCTTGCGTGAAATCTTGTAACTTGCTAGGAAATATGATAAAATACTCTAATGCGAATCATTTCGCAGACAACAATCGAACATCGGTGGCGCAAGGCGCCTTTTAGGAGGATAAAAAATGGCAAAAAGACAAATCAGAATCAGTACAGATGAGGTTTTGCGTAAAATCTGCAAACCTGTCAAAGAAATCACACCCAATACATTGACACTGCTGGACGATATGGCAGAAACCATGTACGACGCAAACGGCGTTGGTCTGGCTGCGCCTCAGGTAGGCGTTCTGAAACGCATTGTTGTGATCGACATCGGCGATGGTCTGGTAGAACTGATCAACCCTGTCATCGTAGAAGCAACAGGTTCTCAGATCGACTATGAAGGCTGCCTGAGCGTTCCCGGCGCAAGCGCACGTGTGGATCGTCCCGCTTATGTGAAAGTGGAAGCTCTGAACCGTGACGGTGAAAAAATCATCGTGGAAGGGGAAGAATTGATGGCAGTTGCACTGTGTCATGAATTGGATCACCTGGATGGGATATTATATATTGATAAGGCTCTGCCCGACGAAGACGAAGCATAAGGAGGAATTGCCATGCGCGTAATTTTTATGGGGACTCCCGATTTTGCGGTGCCTTCTCTGGAAGCGCTGCTGACAAAGCATGAAGTGGTGCTGGTGGTGACACAGCCTGATAAGCCCAAGGGCAGAGGGAAAAAGATGGTGCCTACACCAGTGAAAGCATGTGCTTTGGAACATGGTATTCCTGTTTTGCAGCCAGAAAAAGTGAAAGAACCGGAATTTGTGGAACAGCTCCGTTCTTATGAACCGGATCTGATCGCTGTAACAGCTTTTGGACAGATTCTGTCTGAACCCATTCTGGAAATGCCTAAATACGGCTGTATCAATGTTCATGGTTCTTTGCTGCCTAAGTATCGCGGTGCGGCACCTATGCAGTGGTCTATCATTGACGGGGAAAAGGTGACAGGTATCACCACCATGTATATGGCAAAAGGTCTGGACAGCGGTGATATGCTGCTGAAAGCGGAAGTGGAAATCACAGATGAAGACACTTTTGCTACCATCCATGACAAAATGGCAGTGACAGGCGCAAACTTGCTGCTGGATACACTGGATCAGCTGGAAGCCGGTACTCTGGAACGGATTCCGCAGGATCATGATGCGGCAACATATGCACCTATGATTACAAAAGAAACCGGTCATATTGACTGGAGTAAAAACAGACAGGACATCATCAATCTCATTCGGGGATTGAATCCAGTTCCGGCGGCATATACCATTTATGAGGAAGAGGTTTTGAAGATTTTCGGCGCAGTAATTTCTGATGTGCAGGCCGATGACGCAGCCAATGGGGAAATTGTGGCTGTGGTGAAAAAAGGCTTTGTTGTCAAATGCGGTGACGGTTGTCTGCTCATTACAGAAGTGCAGGCACGCGGCGGCAAACGCATGATGACAGACGCATATCTGAGAGGACACGCAATGAAAGAGGGCATCCTTTTGCAGTAAGACTTTATGATTCTAGGAACTGAAAAAGGAGGAATCGCACCATATGTTTTTTTATGGATATAACATGGATTATGTTTTTTTATTGATCATTGCCGTTGTCTTGGCTGGTCTGGCACAGGCAAAAGTATCGTCTACCTATAACAAGTATTCCCGTGTGCCTAACAGACGCGGGCTGACAGGGGAACAGGTAGCGGCACAGATGCTCATACAGGCTGGTATTCACGATGTACGTATTGAACGCGTGGCTGGTCATCTGACAGACCATTATGACCCCAGAACAAAGACGCTGCGCCTTTCTTCCGGCGTATATGATGGCAGAAGCGTAGCAGCACTTGGCATTGCTGCCCATGAAACCGGGCACGCTATCCAGCATGACACAGGCTATGTGTTCCTGGTGCTGCGCAGCACATTGGTACCTTTGTCCAATCTGGGTTCCACACTGGCTTGGCCTTTGATCGTCATTGGTCTGCTCTTTGGGGGCAGTTCATCCAATATGTTCATCACACTGGGCATTCTGTTTTATGCCCTGGCAGTATTGTTTACCATTGTGACACTGCCTGTGGAATTTAACGCATCTTCCAGAGCGCTGCATATGCTGGAAGACCAGTATTTCCTGGATGCGGATGAAATTGGCGGCGCAAGAAAAGTGCTTTCTGCGGCAGCCATGACTTATGTAGCAGCGGCGGCTGTGGCAATTTTGCAGCTGCTTCGTTTGATTGCCATTTTTGGCGGCAGACGGGACGACTAATCACGAATGAGAAAAACGGATAAAATCCAAATCATCAGGGTTTTATCCGTTTTGTATTTTTTACGGGTTTTTTCGGCGCAAACCGTGAAAAATGGCGAAAAATATTGATGTATGGCGAAAAATCCCGTATAATAATAAGTTGATAAACCAACGGAAAAAAGACAGAAGGGAATTTGAAATGAAATGATCCAAATCAATCCCAGAGAAGTAGCGGCAGAAGCCATGGTACAAATTTTGGCGGAAGGCGCATATAATAATACGGCGCTGCGGCGTCTGCTGCGGCAAAACGGAGCCATGTCCCAGCAGGACAGGGCTTTTGTGACAGAAATCGTCAATGGCACACTGCGGAACATTTACTATGTGGACTATGTCATTGACCAGTTTTCCAATACGAAATTAAGTAAAATCAAGCCTTGGCTGCTGGCGGTGCTGCGTACAGCGGTGTATCAGATGCTTTTCATGGATGTGCCTGATAATGCAGCATGCAATGAAGCGGTGAAGCTGGCAACGGCGAGAGGGTACAAATCTCTTAGTGGCTTTGTCAACGGCGTTCTTCGTGCCATCGGCAGAGGAAAAGCAGAAATCAAACTGCCGGAAAAGGGAACAGCGGAATATCTCAGCGTTGTGTATTCCCATCCCCTGTGGCTGGTGAAAATGTGGGTGGCATATTACGGCTACGAAAAGACAGAATCACTTTGTCAGGCAGATAACGAAGCGCCTGATGTGACTATTCGGGTCAACACTTTGAAAACAGATGCCGAAACGCTGGCAAAACAGCTGGAGGAAAAAGGCATCACTGTGCGGCAGGGCAGCCTGTGGAAAGACGCGCTGCATTTGAGCAGAACAGCGGATTTGGGACGACTGGCAGAATTTCAGGAAGGTCTGTTCCATGTGCAGGATGAAAGCTCCCAGACAGCAGTGGCAGTATTAGACCCCCAGAAAGGCGAAAAGATTTTAGATCTTTGTGCGGCGCCTGGAGGAAAAACATTCACCATGGCGGAACGCATGGAAAACAGCGGCGAAATCCACGCCGGTGATATTTACGAACATAAAGCGGAACTCATTGCTGATGGCGCCAACCGTCTGGGCATTTCCATTGTGAAAACATCCGTTAGAGATGCTTCTGTGGAAGACGCTTCTGCCATTGGGGCTTATGACCGTGTGCTGGCAGATGTGCCTTGTTCCGGGTTGGGGCTTCTGCGGAAGAAACCAGACATCCGTTTGAAAAAAGACGGCAGTGAAATCGACGCACTGGTGGGCATCCAGCGTCAGATCCTGGAACAGGCGGCAAAATACGTCAAAGACGGCGGTGTATTGGTTTACAGCACTTGTACTTTGAGCCGCAAAGAAAATGAAAAAAATGTGGAATGGTTTTTGCAGAACCATGAATCCTATAGATTAGAAGATTTGGGACAATATCTGCCGGAATCTCTGGCAGCGGAAGGTGAAAAAGGCTATATCACCCTTTTCCCTCAGTCCCATCATACAGACGGGTTTTTCATTGCCCGCCTGCGGAAGAAAGGAATGTAAGTATGGCAAAAACAGATGTGAAATCCATGACGCTGGAAGAATTGCAGCTGTTCATGGGGGAATTGGGCGAACCGAAATTCCGTGCCAAACAGATTTTTGACTGGCTCCATCAAAAACAGGTGGATACTTTTGCCGAAATGACGAATCTTTCTCAGAAACTGCGGGAAAGATTAGAACAGGAAGCAAAAATCGGCGGCGTGGAAATGGTGGAACGGCTCCTTTCCAAAGAAGATGGAACCAGAAAATACCTGTTTGCCTTGGAAAATGGCTCCATCATCGAAAGTGTTTTGATGCAGTATGACTATGGGAATACCGTTTGTGTTTCCACACAGGCAGGGTGCCGTATGGGCTGCAAATTCTGCGCTTCTACATTGGACGGCGTAGAAAGAAGCCTGACACCGGCGGAAATGCTTTCTCAGGTTTACACCATTCAGAAGGATTTGGGACAGCGGATTTCCGGCGTGGTGCTCATGGGCAGCGGCGAACCGCTGGATAACTATGACAACGTGCTGCGGTTCATTCATTTGCTGAACGACCCTGCAGGGCAGAATATGGGACAGCGTCATATCACACTTTCCACCTGCGGACTCATTGAAAAGATGTATCGTCTGGCAGAGGAAAACTTACAGATTACCTTGGCAGTTTCCCTTCATGCGCCAAACGATGAAATTCGCAGAGAAATCATGCCTGTGGCGAAAGCAAATCCCATGGAAAAACTCCTTGGAGCATGTGTGGATTACGCAAACCACACAAAACGTCGCATTACATTTGAATATGCCATGATTCAGGGGGTCAACGACAGTGATGCCTGTGCCAGAGAATTGGCAGACAAACTGCGCCATACCCTTTGTCATGTAAACCTGATTCCCATGAATCCAGTAAAAGAAAGAAACTTTACCAAGAGTTCTACAGACCGCGTGCAGCGTTTTGCGCACCTGCTTCAGGAACACGGAGTGGAAACTACCATCCGCAGAAGACTGGGCAGCGATATTGACGCGGCTTGTGGACAGCTGAGAAGAAAATATATGCAGAAATAAAAATCAGACGGCTTTAGACGGGGAAAAAGCCTTAGGAGGTGGAAAAACGTGAAGGCAGTCGGAATCAGCGACATCGGAAGATGCCGCAAAAATAACGAAGATGCTTATTATTTGGCGGAAGAAGATGCACCGCTGCAGCATTTGTATATCGTCGCAGACGGTATGGGGGGATGCAATGCCGGCGAAGTAGCAAGCAATGGTGCCATTGAAGCCTTTGTGGATTATGTGGCGGAACATAAAGAAATACAGGAAATTCCGGATTTGCTCACAGGCGCTTTTCAGGCAGCCAACAAATCCGTATTTGATCAGTCCAATTCCGCGTTGGAATTTGCAGAAATGGGAACCACTATGGTTGCAGCTGTAGTGGATAACGGAAAAGCCTATGTAGCCCATGTTGGTGACAGCCGCGCGTATTTGATGCAGAAAGAGATTTTGAATCCTCTGACCACAGACCATTCTTATGTGATGGAACTGGTGAGACTGGGCACCATCACCAAAGAAGAAGCGGCAGTGCATCCAAAGCGCAATATCATTACAAGAGCTGTCGGTATCAAAGACACAGTAGAAACGGATATGACCATCGTACCAGTGGAGAAAGGAGACCTGCTCCTGCTCTGCACAGACGGTCTTTCGGGCATGCTTTCTGATGAGGAGATGGCTCAGATGCTGCGGCAGAAAGAATCCGTGAAAAGGAAAGCTGAAAAATTAGTGGAAACAGCAAATCTGCGAGGCGGTTATGACAATATATCCCTCATTTTGATAGAAATTTAGGAGGTAACGACTGATGTTATTGAATCCGGGTTCTGTCCTTGGGGACAGATACGAAATCATAGAGAAAATCGGTTCAGGGGGCATGGCGGTGGTTTACCGCGGCAAAGACAAGAAACTGGATCGTTATGTGACCATCAAAGTTTTGCGGGAAGAATTTATTGGCGATGAAGAATTTATTGAACGTTTCCGTTCGGAAGCATGTTCTGCCGCAAGACTTTCTCACCCGAACATTGTCCGTGTGTATGATGTAGGCGAAGATGGAGATATCAACTATATCGTTATGGAATACATTCATGGGGATACGCTGAAAACAGCCATTCGGAAGAAAGCACCTTTCGATTCCCGTTCCACCATTAATGTAGCCATCCAGATCGCATCTGCCCTTTCTCAGGCACACAAAGCACATATCGTACATAGGGACATCAAACCCCAGAACATTCTGGTGGGAACAGACGGCGTAGTAAAGGTAACAGACTTCGGCATTGCCCGTGCTGCCCGTGCCGCAACCATGACAACCACAGCCAATGCAGCAGGTTCTGTACATTATTTTTCTCCAGAACAGGCAAGAGGCGGCTATGTGGATGAAAAGAGCGATATTTATTCTCTGGGTATCACTATGTTTGAAATGATTACCGGCGTACTGCCTTTTCAGGGCAACAATTCTGTTTCCATTGCACTGAAACATATCAATGAGGAACTGCCGGATATCCGTCAGTATAATCCAAACTGTACACCTTCCTTGGAAGGCATCATCAAAAAGGCAACCATGAAAAAAGCCGATGAACGTTATGCAAATATCGACCTTTTGCTGGCGGACCTCATGCGTGCCAGAACAGAAGTTGCCATGAATGCAGAACAGGAACGCCGTGCGGAAGCGAAAGAAAGAAGCCATGCAGTGGCAGCTGGCACAGCAGGCGCAGCGGCGGGAGCGGCAGCTGGTATCCGTATGAGCAGACGGGCAGAAGCGGCAAAAGAGCTGCGGGAAGCGCAGGAAAGAGCAGAAGCAGAACGCGCTAGAATCCGCAAAATGGAAGACGAAGCAGTGACAGCAGAAAGCCCTCTGGTACATAGACGGGCAGAAAGCGGCTCTCATTTCCGTGAAAATATACCTGTGGAAAATCGTGCTGATGATGCTACACGAAAAGCAGACGAAAACGAAATTGACCTGATTCGCTTCAAAAAGAATGAAGAAGCGCCAGCGGCAGAAGAACCTCAGGTTGAAGGCGATGTAAATACACCGCTGGTAAGTTTCGAAAAATATGGCAAACGCCTGAAAATTTCCAAAGACGATAATTACGAAGGCGAATATATGGCAGTAGAAGAAGTGAAGAAAAGCAGACGTCCTGAACGGAAACGCCGCAATCCTCGAAAAGAAGAGGAGTACGACAACGAACGGGATCGTAAGGCAGAACGCCGTGTTATTGCAGCAGCCATTGTCACAGCCATTGTGCTCATTGTAATCATCAGTTCCGTTGGACTGCGTGTACTGGGCGGTTTCAAGGGCTTTGGCAGCGGTGAGAAAAATATTGAAACACCACAGTTCATTGGCATGACCTACGAAGAAGCGCAGGCAGAAGCAGAAAAACTTGGTCTGAAACTGGTAAAAGAAGGCGAGGACTACAGCAGTTATTATGATGAAGGTCTGATCTTCTGGCAGAATGTAGACCCTGAAACCATGGTAGCAGGCAATACGAAGATTGGTGTCAAAGTCAGCATTGGTTTGCAGGAACAAGAAATGCCCGATGTACTTCATAAGTCTGAAAACGATGCAAAAGAAGCCATCATTAAACTGGTAGGTACTTCACCTGATATCGTATATGAAGAAAGTGACGAAGTAAAACCTGGTCACGTTATTTCCCAGAATCCAGAAGAGGGAACAAAGATTAATGCCCATACCCATATCACACTGACTGTATGCAAGCCGGAAGAAGGCGGCGATGTAGTGGTGCCTGATGTACAGGGCGATACAGAAAACAGCGCGGTACAGAGTTTGACAGCCGTTGGTTTGACTGTCGGCAATATTTCCTATCTGGAAAGCAGTACGGTACCAGAAGGCAAGGTTATCACACAGACATTGACACCGAATTCCGAAGTACCTAGCGGCAGCGTGGTAAATCTGGTTGTCAGCAGCGGTGCACCAGCACAGGAAGAACCTGAGGAAGAAGAACCACCTAGAGAAGGCGGCAGCGGTCAGCCGGCTGATTCAAACAGCACCAGCACCCAGTACTTCACCATTACAGCACCAGAAGGCGCTGGTGATACGGTTCATGTCAAAGTTGTAAAAACTGACGCTGAAGGAACCACAACTGTTATTGATGAAACAAGAAATCTGTCTGACTTCCCCTTCAGTATTGCCGTAACAGGTACTGGCAGCGGTACTGTCACCGGTACAGTGGATGGACAGACAACATTGTCCGAAAACGTAACCTTCTGAGAATAAGGAGTAACATATGTTGGATGGAGTGATTTTGAAAGGAATCGGCGGATTCTATTATATTGATACGGTGCAAGGCATATATGAATGCCGTGCCAGAGGGATTTTCCGTAAGGAAGGCATTCGTCCGACGGTTGGGGATTCCGTGCAGATTTCTGTGCTGGATGAAGCTAACAAAAAAGGAAGTTTGGATGTGATTCTGCCCAGAAGAAATGAGCTGATCCGTCCCAGAGTTTCCAATATTGATCAGGCGGTCATTGTCTTTGCGGCAAAAAGCCCCAATATGAATCTGGATCTGCTGGACAGGTTTTTGCTGCTGGCAGAAGAACAGGAACTGGATATTGTCATTGTCATCAATAAGATTGACAGAGATAAACAAAACAAATATGAGGATGCTGCTGCTCTTTACAGAGCGGCAGGCTATCCTGTCATCTGCACCAGTGCGGAAAAGGGCATCGGCATCGAGGAACTGCGAAAAGCATTAGAAAATAAGATTTCCGTATTTGCAGGTCCTTCAGGTGTAGGGAAAAGCAGCCTCATCAATGCCGCTTTCCCCGGTCTGGAGCTGAATACAGGGGAAATCAGTGAGAAAATACAGCGTGGTCGTCATACCACCCGTCATGCGGAACTGATTCGTATTACAGAACAGAGTTATATCGTGGATTCTCCCGGGTTTACCTCTCTGTTCCTGAACCATATCCCGTCAGATAAATTACAGTATTATTTCCGGGAATTTCAGCCTTTTCTGCACAAATGCTATTACAACGGCTGCGTGCATATCAATGAGCCGGACTGCGCCATAAAGGAGCAGATCGGCGAAGCCATTGACAGCCGCAGATATGAAAGATACAAAATGCTTTATGAGGAACTGGAAAACGAAAGGAGAAACTAAAATGGCTATTTATTTGTCCCCTTCTATGCTGTCCATTGATTTCACAAAGGTAGGCGAACAGCTGGCAATTGTGGAACAGGCAGGGGTGCCTTATATCCATCTGGATGTAATGGATGGTGTGTTTGTACCCAATATTTCTTTTGGGATTCCCGTTATCAAGGGGATTCGCAAAGCCAGCAACATGGTTTTTGACGCCCATCTGATGATTGTAGATCCGGAGCGTTATGTGGAACAGTTCCGTGACGCTGGGGCTGACATCATCAATTTCCATGTGGAAGCCACCAAAGACCCTGCGGGCTGCATTGCGAAGATCAAAGAAAGCGGTGCAAAAGTGGGTATCACCATCAAACCCAAAACACCAGTGGAAACCATCAAACCTTACTTGAAAGATGTGGATATGGCGCTGGTCATGACCGTAGAACCTGGTTTTGGCGGTCAGAAATTCATGGCAGACCAGGTGCCTAAGATTGCTCAGCTGGCAGCATGGAAAAAAGAAATGGGTCTTTCCTATGACATTGAAGTTGATGGCGGCATCACACTGGATAACGTCAGAGAAGTGCTGGATGCAGGTGCCAATGTCATCGTGGCAGGCTCCGCTGTGTTTGGCAAAGAAGACATTGCCGGTGCAGCAAAAGGTTTTATGGAAATTTTCAAGGAGTATGAGGCAAAATGAAAGCAGTATTGTTTGCAGGGGCAGCCATAACGGATTACAGTTTTTGTGAGAAGTATTTGCAGGATGCAGATTGCATCATCTGTTGTGACGGCGGCATGCACCATGCAAAAGCCCTTGGGATTACACCGGATTACATCGTGGGGGATTTTGACTCTGTGCGTCCGGAAGTGCTGGAAGAATATTGGAATATGGGCATTTCCATTCGCCAGTTTCCTACTCACAAAAATGAAACAGATATGCAACTTGGCATGCTTCTGGCGTTAGAGCTGGGAGCAACGGAATTGGTGCTCATCGGCGGTATCGGCGACCGTTTCGACCATACCCTTGCCAATGCCCATCTGCTGCTGTATCTGTTGAAAAAAGGCGTTCGAGGCATTCTGGTCAATGAGAAAAACCGTGTGGAACTCATTGATCAAGAAGTCACCCTTCATGGACAAGCAGGAGATCTGGTGTCCACCATTCCTTTGAGTATGCTGGTGGAAGGTGTGACACTGGAAGGTCTGGAATATCCGCTGGTAGATTATGATTTGGCACTGGATGATAAATTGGTGGCTGTCAGCAACGTCATGATAGGCACTGAAGCAAAAGTGAAAATCCGAAAAGGGTATCTGTTTGTGATGCAGACAAGAGATTAAAGAAGAAAGTGGAAATGGAAAAGCAACTTCCCCTTAAGAAAACATTGATTTTCTTTTCCTTGATTTCTTAAGGGGAATTGCGACGGCTGTATTCATAAGAAAACATAACAAATAAAATTTTCATAAAATAAGAAAGCTAAAATCCTTTGTCATGATAAGGATTTTAGCTTTCTTTGTTTTCTTATGAATATGCCCCTAATCCATCCCCACTTTTTTTATTGGTGTGATACAGGCAAATTTGCTGTCCTAATGGCATAACATGAATCAGGTTGGTTTGTGGAGGGATTGGATGGCAACCATTAGCCTATGTATGATTGTAAAAGATGAAGAATTGACCTTGGAACGCTGTTTGCAATGTGCCAAAGGTTTTGCCGATGAAATCATTGTGGTGGATACGGGGTCTGTGGACAGGACAAAGGAAATTGCGGAGAAATATGCGGATGTGGTCTGTGATTTCCAGTGGTGTGCGGACTTTGCGGCAGCAAGAAATTTTTCTTTTTCCAAAGCCACAAAGGACTATTGTATGTGGCTGGATGCCGATGATGTGGTGCCGGAGTCGGAACAGAAAAAAATCGTGGCACTGAAAGAAAAATTGGAGAAAACGAAAGCAGATGTGGTGATGATGCCTTACGATGTGGCTTTTGACGCAGGGGGAAAGCCGACGTTTTCTTATTTCCGGGAACGGATTGTGAAGAACACGGGACGTCCTTTATGGGAAGGACGGGTACATGAAGTCATTACGCCTTACGGAAATATCCTCCATGAGGATATCCACGTGGAACATCGAAAGGAAAAAGCCTATGACACAGATCGAAATTTGCTGATTTATGAAAAGATGCGAGCAGAAGGCTGTGTATTCAGCCCCAGAGAGCAGTTTTATTACGCCAGAGAATTATATTACCATGGACGATATGGAGAAGCCATAGACGAATTTCGTGTATTCATGGGCAGGGAAGGGGCATGGCTGGAAAACAAGCTGGAAGCCTGTCGGCAGATGGCAGTTTGCTATGGTCAGCTGCAAAAACCACAGGAGCAGCTGGAAGCGCTGTTTTACAGTTTTACGCTGGATTTACCTCGGGCGGAAACATGTTGCGATTTGGGACGGTATTATTTCGATAGACAGGCGTGGAGAGAAGCAGCTTTCTGGTATGAAACAGCTTTGCGGGTGGAAAAACGGAAAAATGGCGGCGGTTTTATCCGGGAGGACTGTTATGGGTATCTACCTTGCATCCAGCTCTGTGTCTGCTATGACCGTTTGGGACGACGGGAAAAAGCTGTTTCCTATAACGAAATGGCAGCAGTATTCAAGCCGGAGGACAGGGCTGTGGCCTATAATCGAGCGTATTTTGCAAATGTATCCAAAGGATAAAAAATGGCACTGCCTTTTTGCGGCAGTGCCATTTTGATTTTCATAAAGATTTGCCTTACAGCAGTGTTACGCCTGCTGCGCTGCAAACGTCGATGGTTTCCTGATCCCAGATAGAGGACTGTACTTCACCGATGTGGGCTTTGCCCAGCAGCAGCATGCACAGACGGGACTGACCGATACCGCCGCCGATGGTGCAGGGCAGTTTGCCTTCCAGCAGCATTTTGTGATATGTCAGGGCGCGTCTGTCGTCACAGCCAGCTTTTGTCAGCTGTCTGTCCAGAGATGCAGCGTCTACGCGGATACCCATAGAGGAGATTTCCAGTGCGTTGTCCAAAATGGGGTTGTAGAACAGCAGGTCGCCGTTAAGCTGCCAGTCATCATAGTCAGGTGCACGACCATCGTGGCGTTCGCCGGAACGAAGAACGTCACCGATCTGCATGATGAATACAGTCTTGTATTCTTTTACAATGGCGTTTTCTCTTTCCTTTGGTGTCAGGTCAGGATATTTGTCTTCCAGTTCCTGAGAAGTGATGAAAGTAACTTCTCTGCACAGTTCTGTTTTGATGCGAGGATATTTTTTCTTCAGCACTTCCAATGTGTCGCAGATGCAGATCACAATACCCTGTACAGTGAATTTGAGTTCCTGAATGTTGCGTTTTTCCGGTGTGATGACTTTTTCCCAATCCCACTGGTCAACATAAATAGAATGGAGATTATCCAGGGTTTCATCACGACGAATGGCATTCATATTGGTATACAGACCTTTGCCGGGACGGAAGTCGTAGCGGTAAAGAGCCATTCTTTTCCATTTTGCCAGAGAGTGTACTACTTCAGCAGTTACGCCAGTAGCAGGCACTTCAAAGCTTACGGGACGTTCTACGCCGTTCAGATTATCGTTCAATCCTGTGGAAGGATCAACGAACAAAGGCGCGGATACCCGTTTCAGATTCAGTGTCTGAGACAGATGTTCTTCAAAAGTCTGGTGAATCAGACCGATTGCGTTTTGTGTTTCATATAAAGTAAGTACAGACTGATAGCCTGCGGGAATATATGTTTTACTCATGAAAACCCCTCATTTCTCCTGTGATATTTCATACCTATTCAGCATATCATAAACGGCGGATTTGTCAAGGGATGGGGCGTCCTTTGCGGAAAAATCTCCCCTTTGAGCTGCTGTAAAACGGAAAAAGGAATATGGAAAATAGGTTTTTCTGAGGAAAAAAGGACTTGACAGTTAATTCCTACACTTGTATGATATAGTAAAACATACAAGTGTAGGAATTGAAAGGAGGGAGCCTTATGCAAAAGCTTCCCGATACGGAACTGGAGATCATGCAGGTGATTTGGAAGGAAAACAGAGTGCTTTCCACTTCGGAAATCAAAGAAAAACTGGAAATGAACCGCCCATGGAATGTGTCAGCCCTTCAGACACTTTTGAATCGGCTTATTGAACGTGGATTTCTTTCCAGCCATAAAGAGGGAAAAAACAGATATTACGAAATCGCAGTGAAAGAGGAGGACTATCTGGCTTTTGAAAACAGTTTGTTTTTGCGGAAAGTCAATGCCAACTCTTTGACAAAATTGGTGGCGTCTTTGTATCGGAGCCATACCATTTCCGATGCGGATTTAGATGACTTGGCGAAGTTTATCGAGGAGAAAACAGGAGGTGCGTGAGCATGATGTGGGAAACCATTGTACAATGGGCACCTGTGGTGCTCCGCAGATGTTTTGACGCTGTCTGGCAGGTCACGCTGCCATGGATCATCGCTATTTTATTCTTGATGGTGATGCGTCCCGTTCTGATGAGAAAATACAGTGTAAAATGTTATCTGAACTGCATGAGGGGCATGATGGTGTTTTTGCTTTTTTCCATGACGATGTATAGCGGTAATGCTTATTGGAAGATTCCGGGGCCGGATGCATGGTTTTCTCGTCAAGTACAGAAAAGCGTGATGGAAAGTGGGGAAGAAACAAAGGAATTGCCTATTACAATGGCTATGTCAGAGGAAAACATTGCCTATCGTCAGGAAATACCGGTAACACAGACGCAAAGCCAGCAGCAGCCAACAGACACAATTACAGCAACAACACAAGAAAAACAGACATTTCCAGAATTATATCAAATCTGGGCGGTAGGGATGATATTGTTCCTGCTGTTTCATTTGGTGCAGTATGGGCGCATGCAGTGGTATCTCCACAAAGGACGACAAAAAATCACCGATGCGGCTTTGCTGGAAAGTTATCAGCAGCTTTATCGTGATATGCCCATTTTGGTGCGGAAACCGCGGATTTATTGTCATAATGGTCTGCCCAGTTCCATTTGTGTGGGATTGTTCCGCAAAACCATATATGTGGATACCCAGGACAGGGATCTGGAAGAAATGAAATGGGTACTGCGTCATGAGCTGTATCACTGCGACAATGGAGATATGCTAGGTAGATGGATTTTCATGGTAGTACAGGCAATGCACTGGTTCAATCCACTGATGTATTGGCTCATAGACCAATTGGAATGGGTCACGGAATTGGAATGTGACGCAAAAGTGGTGGATGGTGCTGATTTGCAGGAGCGAAAAGCCTATAGCATGGCGATCCTAAACAGTATTCGAGAAGGAAATCGGAAAAGAGCCAGACTGTCTACAGCTTTTGTGGAAAATCGAGAAACACTGGAAAAAAGATTGGAGGCGATTGTGGATATGCAGCATAAGAAAGCAGGGAGGATGGTACCAACATTGTTCTCTATAGCCCTTGTATTTTGTTTCTGCTTTGTGGGTTGTACCCCTGTGGAATCCCAGCAGACCACAGAAGCCGTGCAGACGGATTTGACACGGGAATTGTATGACGCCAGAACGCCTTACATCGGCAGTGCTTCCGATGTAGGAAAAATACTGGGGCTGCTGCCATTGCCAAATGGGCTGACAACGCATGAAGAAGGCATGGAGCTGTTTACAGACGAAGGAAGTCCTTTTGGTGCCAAACAGCATTTGATGTTTACAGAAGCCACTACAGAAGCGGAAAAACAGGCTTTGCTTTCCAATACAGATCAGCTGGAGCGAAATGCGTATCTGTTCTTAGCATTGGTGGATAATGCGGATTTTCTGGAATATAAGATACACGATACCCCTACAACGGAAAGTGTGACATTCCGTTTCGATAGACAGATGGCGGAAAAATATTATGGTGATATAGACCTCCGTTCTTTTACGTCAGATTTTGATACATTTGCCGCTTTTGTGGAAGAACTGAATATCCTTTTTGACTGCCCCTTTACAGAAACGTTGGAAACAGCAGGTCGTGAAAACTGGGTGGAAAATTATCAGACAGCCATGGAGCTGGTACAGAACATCAGCGCAGAAATGCCTTTGCAGGGGGATTTTGCAGCATGGGCAGACCAGATGCGGCAGTCAGAAGCGTTTGCACAGCTTGTGGCATTGGGAGATGATGCGTTGATTTATTGCCTGATGCAGATGCCCGGCGGTACAGATACAGAAAGTTATGTGACCATGCTGGCGGCGGATGAATTGGCTTACGGCAGCAGAAGAGATGGCGCAAGCCTTGACGAAACGCTGGAAGAATGGTATCAGGTTTACTGTGCACTGGATTCTCAGTATGCAGTGCATTTCTATAAAGGTTTGGAACAGGAGTATGCAGACATGCCCGAAGCGGAATATCTGTCTTTATCCAAAGAAGCAGCCCGTTCCCGAGTAACATCTAAAGAAACGGCAGTGCAGGCAGTATACAAAGCCCTCTCTGATTATATGGAAGAAGATAAATTGAACGGACATGAATTGGTGGTATTTGCGCCATTGGTCTTGGATGTGGCAGAAACAGAGGACACGCTGCAAGTATGCTGTGTGGTAGGCAATGACAGATACCGCATGAACCGCGTAGGAAATCAGGGGTATTGCCTGCTCAATGAAGGCGGTTCCCGGGTGCCTGCCCGTTTGGATTTTGTGAAGGAACAGGGAGAATGGAAGCTGGAAGAAATCCATTGGGCAAAAGATGGCAGCGGATATGCTCCTTCTATCAAGGATATGGCACCCAATGAGGAAGTGGCACAGAAAATGATTGATTTCGACAGCGACGATATGACGCGCCTGCTTTATGACAATTTGATTCAGTACATGAATGTGACAGATACCTCTTACATGGTTTATGATATGGGGTATAAAACAGAAGATTTACAGCAGGAACTGCGGCAGTTTTTACAGTTGGCATAAAAAACAGTTTTCGCTAAGTAGTTTTTTTCTTGATTTCTGAAGGGAAATTGGGACGGTTATTTTCAAAAGAAACGAAATCTAGTATAAAAATAATAGCCGGAATCGTCTGTTTGCAAGGATTCCGGCTATCTTTCTGCAAGGTATGTCTTTCTTCTATATTGCAAATGATGCCATAAAAAAGATAGCCCAGAGGCATGCTTTGGTTTAGTGGATGCTTTTCTATAAAGTGTGCTTTATTGCTGTAGCCTGGCATCTTTTAGGGAGAAAACAGAAAAAAAGGGGATTAGGGATATCTTCATAAGAAAACAAAGAAAGCTAAAAGCCTTATCATGACAAAGGATTTTAGCTTTCTTATTTTTTATTAAGATTTTTTGTTATGTTTTCTTATGAAGCCAGCCGCCGCAATTCCCCTTAAGAAATCAAGGAAAAGAAAAATCAATGTTTTCTTAAGGGGAAGTTGCTTTATTACTTTTTTTTAAGAATATACAAAATAAATTGTATGCTATATACAAAAAATGAAATCTATTGTAGAATATAGAAAACTTAAATTGGAAAGAGGCTGGAAAACACAGCAGAAAAGTGTAGTATTTTGAAAAGGCATAGATGAAAAGGGGGATATTTATGGACGAAAGATATGATGAAAAGAATCAGGGGACTTGGGCAAATGATGCGCAAATGCCAGATATCCTAAAAGACGGAAATATTCTGGCAAAGGAAACCGCAAAAAAAGAGCAGGCGGAAGTTCTGGGGAAATGGCTGTGGATATTGTTCTGGCTGATCATTCCCAGTGCCATTGCAGGTATTTTGAGCAATGAAAATCTCTTTGGCAAGGAATCAGGTGTTTATATTTTTGGAACCCTCTTATCCATGGTTGTAGGGATTTTGTACGGCGTGATTCTGCTGCCTATGAGAGGTGTAGAAGAAAAATATCGTATAGCTGGTATCTTCAGCATTTTAGCTGCGGTGTTATCCATGGGTTTGGAAGTGATTCAGGTGGAAAGTCCGTTGATGGTTCTTGTCATTGGATTGCCTACGCTGATTTTGGGTTTGATCGCAAAATATTATGAATTCCATAGTCATGCGGCAGTGCTGCGGGAATTTGATCTGGAGTTTTCTCAAAAGTGGCTGACATTGTGGAAATGGTATTGTGTGATTATTGCGGGAATGATTGTGAGTACGTTAGTTGTCTTAATTTCTTTCTTGCTGGCAGCGCTCCTCATTTTGGTATTTACCATCGGTACCGCTGTCATTGCCATCGTGCAGCTGGTTTATCTGTATAAGATGGCAAAACTTTTCCGACAGTATGCTTAAACAAAAAGAATGTCGTTTAGAGGCGTCTTCATGAAGAAACATAGAAAGCTGAAATTCTTTATAAATAGAAGAATTTCAGCTTTTTTGTTGCAAATAGATAACAAATATTACACGAATGTATCAAAAAATGTACAGATTTCTTAAAACAGCAGACAAAAAATGGGTTTCTGCTATACTGAGTTTAGAAGCAAACGGAAAGAAACAGAAAAGGGGGGCATATATGAAAAAGGGAATTTGTATTTTGCTGAGCAGTGCCTTGCTTATGGGAACGGTGCCTGTGTATGGAAATGATGTGGAACAGGTGACACATACTTATCGGGCAGAAGTTGGCACGAAGAATTTCTATAAGGATGATGTCTTGCAGACTTTGGACACGGAAATCTATTTGAAAGATGGCTATGTGATGCTGCCGGTGCGGACATTTTTTACAGCGGTGGATGAAAACGCCCAAATTATATGGGACAGAGAGAAACAGGTGGCAACGGTATGGATGGGGCAATATCCTATCCGATTGGATGTGCCGCAAAACGAGATAGCTGCGGCGAGTGTAAATATAAACGTATCAGGCAAACTGGAAGTGAAAGAGGGTCGTTTGTTTGTACCCCTGCGAAACTGGCAGGAAATCCTGAAACGATGCAACTATGAAATGGATGAGGACAGCATTGTCTGGGACAGTGAAAAAGGCGAAGCCATTGTCAAGATTGGGGAATATGTCATCAACAGGGAACAGGAGTTGGCAAAGCCAGAAATCACAGGAGAAGGTCAGAAACCCATCTATCTGGTGGAGCCGACAGAAGCATATGATTTTATCTGGAATGTAGGTGACGGCTATTTCATTACGAGGACATATCAAAATGGATACAAGTTTACAATACTGGATAACACATGGAAAGTGCTTGCTTCCTTTGCACCCGGAACAGTTTATGATGTTGGATATTTGGGAGAAAATCGTTTCTGTGTCTATGAGTATGAAGGGAAAGTACGTCCGGATTATGTAGTGGATGCTAATGGAAATCAGTTGTTTTCTGTACCTTATGACTCAATAGGAAGATATTATGAAGGATTAGCGGAAGTCCGAGAAAAAACGGAAGATGGCTATCGTTACGGCTATATAGACACAGAAGGAAATTTGCGGATTCCCATGGAATATAGTTATGCAGGAAATTTTTCAGAAGGTGTGGCTCCGGTATCCATAAGTGAATCAGGCATGGGACAGTATGGCTTCATTGACACAAAAGGGAATATGGTCATTGAGCCAAAGTATCGTTCCGCAGATCCTTTCCGAGAAGGTTTGGCACATGTGCAGACGATTTCAGGGGAAGGTTTCATCAATCATCAGGGAGAAGAAGTGATTCCGCCTCAGTATGGCTTTGTCAGTGATTTCCAAAATGGCACCGCTTTTGCTGTTACAAAAGATAAGATGCAATTTGTTGTTCTTGATCAGAACGGAAAAGAAGTCAGAAAATTACTGGAAGCAACAGAGGGATTATCTTATTTCTATACGCCATCCTGGGATTTGCTGGAAGTAGAATACCCGTTAGGTTATCATGGAGTTTATCGTTATTATGACAAAAATGGAGAAATTTCCAGAGAGACCTATGAACTTCGGTCTGGTTTTTCAGAAGGGCTTTCCGCTGTCCTTGATAAAGAAACAG
Source organism: Anaerotignum lactatifermentans (assembly GCF_014982935.1). Classification (NCBI taxonomy): domain Bacteria; kingdom Bacillati; phylum Bacillota; class Clostridia; order Lachnospirales; family Anaerotignaceae; genus Anaerotignum; species Anaerotignum lactatifermentans. The sequence goes on from NZ_JADCKK010000042.1 coordinate 21,347, forward strand.
GAAAATATGGCTATGCAGATGAACAAGGGAATATGGTGATTGCTCCTGTGTTTGATTATGCAGCACGATTTAAGAATGGATATGCGGTGGTAACGCAGTATATCCCAAATGAAAATGACACAATAACCCACAAAAATGGGGTTATCAAAAATCCTGTGATGAAATGATACATAAGGGGGAATTTTACATGAAAAAAGGGTTTTGTATTTTGTTGAGCAGCGCTTTGCTTTTGACAGGGACGGTACCGACATGGGCAAAAGAGGAACGCTTATTACAGGAGCCTCATGTGTATCGTGGGATAGTTGGTACGACAAATTTTTATAGGGACGATGTCTTGCAGTCTTCGGATGCGGAAATCTATCTGAAAGACGGCTATGTGATGCTGCCAGTGCGGACATTTTTTACATCCATCTATCCTGACGCACAAATCTATTGGAATAGTGTAGACCAGCAGGCAGGGGTGCTTCTGGGAGAAAATTCTGTATTTTTGTATGTGAAGGAAAATAAGATCGTTGTCAATCGCGAAGAACAGCCTGTGGTGGGAAGAATGGAAGTGAAAAACGGTCGGTTGTTCATTCCTGAACTGCACCCCATTTGTTAGACAGTATGATATACTGAATAACAAGTGGGGTGATTTTTATGCCAAAAGGAGTACCAAATAAACGATATACACCAGAATTCAAGCAACTGGTGGTAGAAACGATG
>NZ_JADCKK010000043.1:0-21839 GCF_014982935.1 Anaerotignum lactatifermentans
GCGAATTATGAAGAAATATGGGCTATTGTCAGAAATTCGTCGACGCAGAAAATGGGTTCAGATGGGTAAGCAGATGCATAAATACGAAAATAGATTGAATCGAAATTTTTCTGCTGATGTACCCAATGGAAAATGGGTGACTGATATTTCTTATATACATACGAAACAAGGTGTTTTGTATCTATCCGTCATTTGCGATCTCTATGACCGTAGCATCATAGCCTACAAAACCGGAACGGAACAAACAGTAAATCTTGTGCTGGATACCATTCGTTTAGCTGTTCGAAAGGAAAAGTTAAGCAAAAAGAAGATCGCTGGGGAGTTGCAGCTCCACAGCGACCAAGGCTTTCAATATACCTCACACGGATATTTTAAGCTAACTCAATCTTACGGTATTCTGCCTTCCATGTCAAGGCGTGGAAACTGCTATGACAACGCATTGGCAGAAAACTTCTTTGGTATCCTCAAAACAGAATGTATTTATCGGCATAAACCTGCAACGTTTCAGGAAGCAAAGGAAATGATTGACAGATATATTCATTTCTATAACCATGAGAGAATTCAATTAAAAACAGGAGTGGCGCCGCTCACGCTACGCCACTCCACTTGAAAATCAAATATTATCCTCGTAAGAACGCTTTTTGTACTGTCCGCACAAATTGGAGCAGTTCATTCTTTTGCAAGAGATTTTGTGCTTTTTTGTTTCTATATGAATTTTATGGTGAGTTGACTTAATTATCCCAAAGGATGATTTCGCCTGTTTCCAGTGATTTTTTTACGTCGATAGTACGCTGGTTTTTGCTGCCCTTGAACCGCAGTTCCAAAGAACGCTGATCCATAAGAAAAGGTCCATCTACCAGAACATCGGTGCTTTTCAGCAGCATCATTCGTTCAGGATTGTTTTCTTCCAGCAGGGCTTCCCATGTGTAGCCTGTGTAAGTCCAGACGTTCAGCCCCATTTTATGTGCGCCTTCTGCAAGAGCAGTGCAGGGAGCAGGCTGTTCCATAGGATCACCGCCGGAAAGGGTAATGCCGTCCAGCAGAGGATTTTCCGCCGCTACGTTCAGAATATCTTCTGTATCAGACCAGAAACCGCCTTCGGGGTCATGGGTCTGAGGGTTATGACAGCCCGGACAGTTGTGATGGCAGCCTTGTGTAAATACCGTTAAGCGAAAGCCTGCGCCGTCAACGATGGAATCGTTGACAACGCCGCTGATTTTGATTCTCATATTAATCTTCCTTTGGTGTCAGTTTTACTTCTGTTACGATGGAATGTTTGACTCTGTCCCGTACTTCCGCACGTTTTGCGTTATTGAAACGATCCAGTGTACCTACCAGATAACCGGTGATACGGCGGATTCTCTGGAAGCCTACTTCGCCTTCATTTTCTTTTCTGCCGCATTTGGGGCAAGTATCACCGATGATGCCGTTGTAGCCGCAGATAGGGTCGCGGTCAACGGGATGGTTGATGGAGCCGTAACCGATGCCCTGAGCCTTCATGTAACGGATGATTTTTTCGAAGGCATCCAGGTTTGTGGACGGATCACCATCCAGTTCCACATAAGTGATATGACCTGCGTTTGTCAGTGCGTGATAAGGTGCTTCCAACTGGATTTTCTTATAAGCGCTGATAGGGTAGTATACAGGAATATGGAAGCTGTTTGTATAGTATTCCCGATCAGTCACGCCTTCGATGGAACCGAAACGTTTCCGGTCGATTTCTACAAATCTGCCGGACAGACCTTCCGCAGGTGTTGCCAGCAGGGTGAAGTTCAGTTTTGTTTCCTGAGACAGTGCGTCCAGACGGTTGCGCATGTGGCTGATGATGTCCAGACCCAGGTTCTGTGCCACTTCGCTTTCGCCGTGGTGTACGCCAATGAGGGCTTTCAGTGCTTCTGCCAGACCGATGAAACCAACGGAAAGAGTACCATTTTTCAGCACTTCCCGTACTTCGTCATTGCAGCCCAGTTTATCGCTGTCAATCCAGATACCTTCGCCCATGAGGAAAGGATAGTTGTGTACTTTTTTCTTTGCCTGGATTTCGAAACGTTCCAGCAGCTGTTCCACAACCAGATCCATTTTGCGATCCAGTTCGTTGAAGAACCAGTCAATGTTCTTGTTTGCCATAATGGCAATTCTGGGCAGATTGATGCTGGTGAAGCTCAGGTTGCCTCTGCCCGGAGTGATTTCTTTTTCAGGGTCATGGACATTTGCCATAACACGTGTGCGGCAGCCCATGTATGCGATTTCTGTTTCAGGATGACCTTCTTTGTAGTATTTCAGGTTGAAAGGCGCATCCTGGAAAGAGAAGTTGGGGAACAGACGCTTTGCGCTGACACGGCATGCCAGTTTGAACAGGTCGTAGTTTGGTTCACCGGGATTGAAGTTGACGCCTTCTTTTACACGGAAAATCTGGATAGGGAAGATGGCTGTTTCCCCGTCACCAAGACCTGCTTCTGTTACCAGCAGCATGTTTTTCATAACCATTCTGGCTTCTGTTGAAGTGTCCATACCATAGTTGATGGAGGAGAAGGGTGTCTGTGCGCCGGCACGGCTGTGCATGGTGTTCAGGTTATGGAGCAGAGCTTCCATTGCCTGATATGTTTCTTTATCTGTTTCTTCTGTGGATTTTTTTACAGTGAAAGCCTGTGCTTTCTGATAGATTTCCACAGGAATGCCGATTTCTTCTGCCAGTTTGGCTTCTTCTGCATCATATGCTTCGTTTTTGTCCAGTGTAGGCACCAGACCCATGTCTTCCAGTTTCACAAAAGCTTCTTTCATTGCCTTTGCATGTTCTTCGCTGTCCATCACTTCGATGAGGGAAGCCAGATTGGAACGATAGCGTTTTTTGTATGTCTTTGCAACGCCGGGAGCCATGCTGTAATCAAAGTTGGGTACAGACTGACCGCCGTGCTGGTCGTTCTGGTTAGACTGGATAGCGATACATGCCAGAGAAGCATAGCTTGCAATGCTGTTGGGTTCTCTCAGTACGCCATGACCTGTGGAGAAACCGCCTTCAAACAGTTTTAGCAGGTCGATCTGACAACATGTAGTGGTCAGGGTATAGAAATCCAAGTCATGGATGTGAATGTCACCGTTGCGGTGTGCTTCAGAGTGTTTGGGGTTCAGCACATAAGATTCGTAGAAATGTTTTGCCCCTTCAGAGCCGTATTTCAGCATGGAACCCATGGCTGTATTGCCGTCGATATTGGCGTTTTCACGCTTGATATCACTGTCTGTTGCATCTTTGTATGTGATGTCTTCGAATGTTTTCATCAGACGATCGTTCATGTTACGGATACGGGTACGTTCCGCGCGATACAAGATATAGGCTTTTGCAGTCTGCACAAAGCCATGGTCAATGAGTACCCGTTCCACTCTGTCCTGAATTTGTTCTACAGAAGGGGAGTCCATATTTTCATTTTCAAAATAATCAGATACTTCCTGAGCCATTTCCAGACAAGTTGCATAGCTTTTTGCACCGCTGGTTGCCTGAAAGGCTTTTTCGATGGCATTGGCGATTTTATTGATGTCAAAATAAGCCACACGTCCATCTCGTTTCGTAATCGTTGTAATCATGTCAATCCCTCTTTCTGCCTCATTCCACCTGATTGGTTGTAAGTTTTTTTCTTCCGCACAGAGCGCCATGACTGAAACCATGGGCTTTTCGAATTCATAGAAATACAATATATTGATTTTTGTGCGGTGATATCGTGCATATATTGTATTACGATTTCTATAGAGCGTCAAGGGGCAAAAGTCACACTTTTGTAATTTTGTGCAAGTATTTTTGTAAGGAAGGCATAAAGTAAAATAAGAACAAAAAGGAGGAAAAGTCAATGGAAAAATTCTCCGATTTGCAGGAAAAAGAAGTCATCAACATTTGTGATGGCAGACGGTTGGGCTTTGTGGGAGACTTGGAACTGGATATTCCTTCCGGGAAGATACGCACATTGATTATTCCCATGGAAGGCTGTCGATGGAACCCCTTTGGCAGAGGTAGAGCCTATTATATCCCTTGGCGATGTATCCGTCGTATCGGGGACGATATCATACTGGTGGAAGTGGATGCGGACAGCATGGAACGGGATGAGACCCTATAGGACAGAAACTGCCCTTTGTGCTTGACCTGCGGGCTGTTCTGCTTTATACTAAAAACCAAAGAAATTGAGAAACACAGGAGGAGGATTGGGCATGAAATGTCCTTTTTGTAATTTTGCGGATACGAAGGTAATTGATTCCCGGGCGCAGGACGATAATTCCGTGATTCGCCGCCGCAGAGTCTGCGAAAAATGCGGCAAGCGTTTTACCACATATGAAAGGGTGGATATGATCCCCATTACCGTCATCAAACGTGATGGCACCAGAGAAATTTTTGATAAGGCAAAACTTCAGAACGGGATCATGAAATCCTGCAACAAACGCCCTGTCACCGCTCAGCAGATTCAGAAGCTGGTGGATGATATTGAAAATACACTGGCAGGCAGCGGCGAAAGAGAAGTGGAAAGCAAACAGCTGGGGAATATGGTCATTGAACGGCTGAAAGACTTGGACGAAGTGGCTTATGTACGCTTCGCATCCGTATACCGTCAGTTTAAGGACATCAACAGTTTTATTGACGAACTGGAAAAAATGCTCCATGAAAAGAACGGCAATTCCTGAGAAAAGAGGCGGCACAATATGGAACAGAAAGTAAAAGCAGTTTTTGCTGCCCATCCTGATGGACAGGAAACAGCGGCACGCATTGCCAGAGCGTATCTGGCGGCAGGGATGGAAGTGCTGGAAAGCCAGCTGGAAGGTCTGGAGGAAAATCAGGCACTGGCAGTGGAAAAAGGCATGAGCCATTTGTTGTACTTCCATGATGCGGAACACATTACTATGGTGAGCCTCATGGACGAAATGGGTGGTTTTACTGTGGACATTCTGGTTTCCGATCTGCAGCTTCCCCGATAAAAAATTTTAAGTAGACAGGCAAGAAAGCAAAAAATACCTCATAAGATTAAATTGTAAGTCGATACAATTTACTTAAGGAGGTATTTTTATTATGTGTGGATTTGGTGGTTGCGGTAATGACAGTTTCATTTGGGTAATTCTGCTGTTGTGCCTGTGCGGCAATAACAACAACAGCAACTGCGGCTGTGGCAATGACAATTCCTGGCTGTGGATTCTGATCCTGCTGTGCTGCTGCGGCAACAATAACTGCGGCGGTCAGCTGAACAACTGCGGTAACTGCTGATACCCTCAGGGATCAGACAGTGCAAAAAGCGGGCGGCGGTGCACAGCCGCCTGTTCTCTCAAAAAGAGTGTTTCCTATGCGAAAACACTCTTTTTTTGTTGTTATTTGCGGTGAAAACCCTCCGTGAAAAGGAAAGCTTTCTTTTACAATAGAAAAAGAAGGAGGAATTTTCATGCAGTTACATATCAGACAGAAACAGGACCCTGTTACCCTTTATCTGGAAGGGCAGAAAGAAAGCTATCTTTCCCGGGCAGCACAGGAAACACCTTTTTATGAAGCATATTACATGCAGTGTATTGAAAGTACCGTAGCCGATGGCTATGAGATGTTTTTGCTGGATTTCAGCCGGGAGAATTATTTCAGAGCCAATGTGGAACGACTGGATTTGGAAAGCGGAAAGCGGTTTTTTAAGCTGGCTGGTATTCATCATACCATTCGTGTGGTACGGCGCAGGAAAAAACAATTGGATTGGGAGGAAATGTCCGCAGCTATGGCAAGAGTCTATGAATTGGATGAAAAAGAAAGGCAGATGGCAGATATCCTATATCGCTGCGCCAGTTTGTATCAAAGCGGCTTTGCAGATTTATTTGCCCGCACCACGGCGAGGTATTTGTTTCACACCTTAGAGATGACCCCTCAGACGTTGGCGTTTTTGCTGAACTTCTGGTATAATTCTTACAGTAGCTTTATGGCGTCTTTTGTGGGGTATGTTCCTTTTCATATCCGGCTGCAAAAGGCGTCTGGTTCGTAAGAAAAGATGAGGTGAAACAGCGTGGGAGCAAAGTGGACAACACAACAGCAAGAAGCCATTGACGCCAGAGGAAGCGATATCCTTGTTTCTGCGGCGGCAGGCAGCGGCAAAACAGCCGTATTGGTGGAGCGTATCATTCAGCGGATTACAGCAGAAGAAGACCCGCTGGATATTGACCGTTTGCTGGTGGTGACGTTTACAAAAGCGGCAGCGGCAGAAATGAGCCAGCGAATCGGTGCTGCCATTACAAAAAAACTGGAAGAAAAGCCCGATGATGTCCATTTGCAGAACCAGCTCACCTATTTGAGTCGGGCAGACATCAAAACCATTCACGCTTTTTGCCTGCAAGTTATTCGGGAGTATTATGACAGACTGGATATTGACCCGGCAGTGAAAACGGCAGACCCTGCGGAAATCGCTTTGCTGCAAAAAGATGTGCTGGGAGAATTGTTTGAAATCCTTTATGAAGCAGAGGATGAAGGCTTTCTCCGCCTGCTGGAAACCTATGGAGAAAATACAGGAGATCAGCGTCTGAAAGATTTGATTTTGCAGGTCTATACCTTTTCTCAGGGGTATCCTGACCCGGAAACACTCCTGCGGAAAATGGCGGAGCAGTTTTATATGGCTGATGGCGATACCATTGACCAGTGCGCATGGATGCCGCTTATTGGAGAAGGCATCACCAATGGGGTGGACTATGCCCTGTATAACTTGCAGAAGGCTTATGCCCGCATCTGCGGCAATGGGGAGTTTACTGCTTATGGAGAACGCTTAGAGGCGGAATTGGAAGGCGTAAAAGCCCTGCGGCAGGCATTGGAACATCCCAGCTACGCGGATTGGCACCAAGCCTATGTTGCCGTTGATTTTGCACGCATGCCTGCTTATCGTGGTCAGGAGAAAGATACAGCGGAATGGGTGAAAAACCTGCGAAACGAAGCCAAGGCGTCTATCGGCAAGCTGGGAGAAACTTATTTCTGCTATGGAGCAGAAACCCAAACAAAACTCATTTCCTCTCTGTATCCCATTGCCAAAGCCTTATCGGAAACAGTCATTCGTTTTGCGGAAGCCTTTGCACAGGCGAAAAAAGAAAAACTCTGGTTGGATTTCAATGACTACGAACATTTTGCCCTGCAAATCCTCACGGAACCCGGCAGTACCAAAGACAATATCATTCCTACAGACGCCGCAAAACAGATGCAGCAGAAGTATGATGAGATTATGATTGACGAGTATCAGGACAGCAATGTGGTGCAGGAAATGCTGCTGACGGCTGTATCCGGCGCTTATGAAGGCAATAACAACCGCTTTATGGTAGGAGATGTGAAGCAGAGTATTTATCGTTTCCGCCTTGCTATGCCTCAGCTGTTCAATGAGAAATACCGCACGTATCCTGTGGAAAAAGGCGGCAAAACCCGAAAAATCATTCTTTCCAAAAACTTCCGCAGCCGGAAAAATGTGCTGGATGGCATTAACTTCATTTTCCGTCAGACCATGTCGGAAGCTTTTGGGGATGTGGATTATAATGACGAAGCGGCGCTGTATGCCGGAGCAGATTTCCCTGATTTTGATGGGCTTTGTGGCGGTGAAAATGAAATGATGCTGTTGGACTTGTCCTCGGAAGAAACAGAGGAACAGCTGACAGATTTGGAAGAACTGGATAAACGGCAGATGGAAGCCACCATGATTGCCGGAAAAATCAGAGAAATGATGAAAGCTGGCTATCAGGTTTATGACCGTGGGTTGGAAAGCTATCGCCCCATGGAATATCGCGATGTGGCAGTTCTGGTGCGAAGTATCCGCAGTTGGGGTACCACGTTGGATGATATTTTTGGGAAAGAGGGCATTCCGTATTATGCGGAAACGGCAGAAGGATACTTTGATGTGCCGGAAATTGATACAGTTTTGAATTTCCTGCGCCTCATTGACAATCCCTATCAGGATATTCCTTTGCTTTCTGTGCTTCATTCGCCCCTTTATGGCATCAGTGCCGATGCTTTGACGGAAATCCGTCTTTTTGGCGGCGATGGTCTGTTTTATGAATGTGTCCTGCGGTATCTGGCAGAGGGTGTGGAAGAAGAAATTCTGGAAAAACTGGAACGCTTCCAAGCAGACTTGCAGGATTGGCGGGAAACAGCGAAAGAATTGTCCCTTTGTGAATTGCTGCGGTATCTCTATCAGCAAACAGGATATTATGATTATGCGGGTATGACCCCCGGTGGCAGTCTGCGACAGGCAAACCTGCGGCTGTTGCTGGAAAAAGCAGAAACTTATGAAAATAACAGCGGAAAAGGGCTGTTCCATTTCATTCGATTTGTGGAGGATATGAAGACGGCAGAAACAGAATCCTCCGCCGCAAAACTCCAAAGTGAAGCGGATAATCTGGTGCGTGTCATGACCATACATAAAAGTAAGGGGCTGGAATTTCCTGTGGTCTTTGTGGCAGACCTTGGGAAACAGTTCAACGAAGCTGATACCCGTGCCGCTGTCATCACCCATCAGGAATGGGGATATGGCATGGACTATATGGATTTGGACCATCGGGCTTCTTATCGGACGTTGTCCAAAACTGCTTTGGCAGAAGCCATCAAGTTGGAAAATCTGTCAGAGGAAATGCGTGTGCTGTATGTGGCATTGACCAGAGCAAAGGAAAAACTGATTTTGACAGGAACGGTGCGTAATCTGCAAAGATCTGTGGAAAAATGGGCAGAAACAGCAGATTCTGTGGAAGAATTGCTGCCTGTATTCCGTCTGCGCCGAGGAAGAAGCTATCTGGATTGGATTATGCCGGCACTTCTGCGACATCCCCAGGCAAGGGTATTGCCGGAGCCTTGGGAACCAACAGATAGGGGAGAGGCACGACAGTTTTTGGATGAGCCTTCCAAATGGAAATTCACCTTTTTGGAAAAAGGCGATATCTACGGAGCAGAGCAGGAAAAACAGGAACTGGCAGAAGAACAGCAGAATGTCTTTGAAAATTGGGATACAAAACCGGATTACAGCGGCAGAAAAGAGGAGATTTTCCGTATCCTGTCATGGAAATATGATCACGAAACAGCAACCATGCTGCCTACAAAAGTTTCCATTTCTGAAATCAAACGGCGGTATCAGGCGGAAATTTCTGGCGAAGAAGCACAGGTGCCGCAGGAATTGCAGATTCCCCAGTTTGGGCAGAAAAAAGAAGGGCTGACAGCGGCAGAAATCGGTACAGCCATGCATACGGTCATGGAAGCGGCAGACCTGCGGAAAGCTTATGATGCCGATGCTTTGGAAGAACTGCTGACAGAGCTGCAGCAGCAGGGCAGACTGACAGAAGAAGAAAAGGCAGCTATTCGCAGAAAAGAACTTCTGACTTTCTTTTCTTCTGATTTGGCAAAACGGATGCAGAAGGCGGATGAAATCCATAAAGAACAGCCATTTGCTATGTTGGTGGAGCCGAAAGAAGTTTTTTTTGATGATATTTATCAGAATATGGAGGAATTTATCCAGATTAATGGTATTATCGACTGTTATTTCGTGGAAGAAAATGCAGTTGTGCTGGTGGACTATAAAAGCGACCGACTTTGGCAGGAAGATGCTTTCCGTGAAAAATATAAAATCCAGCTGCGGCTTTATAAAGAAGCGTTGGAGCGTGTAACGGACTTGCCCGTGAAGGCATGTTATATCTACGCTTTTGCACCGGGAAAAATGATTCCTATGAATTTTGATTAAAATATAAAAACCGGAAATACCTGAATGAATCAGGTGTTTCCGGTTTTTTTGTGAGAGATAGCGGACAGCTTCCTGTGGGGAAAGGGCATAAGCCCTATGGAAAGGAGACTGTCCTTTTATATTTCGTGCGAGTTGAGGTGGAAATTTATCTATCTCTTATAGATCGTATGATTATTCTTCGGTTTCAGCAGTTGCTTCCATGAAACGCATGATAACAGAAGCGATTTCTGCTCTGGTTGCTGTGCCCTGAGGAGCCAGCTGGCTGTCGCCCATACCGCTGATATAGCCTTCAGCTACTGCCCACTGCATTGCAGGCTGTGCCCATGCGGATACACTTGCTGTGTCAGCAAATGCGGACAGATCTGCGGAAGCAGTCACATCATAACCTTTGAATTTTGCGTAGTTGTACAGCATTACTACCATCTGTTCTCTGGTGATTTCCATATTAGGAGCAAACAGACCTTCGCCCATACCGCTGACGATCTTCGCATCATTTGCCCAGATGACTGCGTCTGTGTACCACTGACCAACGGGAACGTCCATGAATGCGTTTTCGGCATCACATGCGGGACGGCTTTCCATGTTGTACAGCATCTGAACAAGCATAGCACGTGTCAGTTTGCCGGCAGGAGCAAATTCGTTTTCGGAAACGCCGCTCATGATGCCTTTGTCTACAACATATTCCACGCCTTTGAAGAACCAGTCGCTTTCCTTCACGTCTGTGAAGTTCAGTTTTGTTGTTTCTGTAGATTCGTCGTCCTTATCTTCTTCTTTGTCAGTGTCTTCTGTTGTTTTGCCTTCTTCTTTGAATGTTACAGTAACAGTTACGTCACAGTTTGCCATGCGGAAGGTGTATTTGTTGTCTTTGTCTTCTACTTTCTTTGCGTCGATTTTGTCGCCTTCGTCGTCAACGATTTCGATTTTGTCTACTTCGTAACCATCATCGGGTGTGATGGTCAGAGTGATCTTGTCGTCTTCGTAAGCCCAGTCATCGCTGACAGAAACTTCACCGTTTTTAGGGTTGATGATGGTGATGTAGTTGTCGTCACTGTGGGAAGAGCCGGAGGAGGTGCGTGTCCATTCTGCATGAATAGCAGTATCTTCGCTAAATACAGTATTTGTAGTTACTTCTGTACCATCATCAGTGAACCAGCCATCAAAACGATATCTGCTGCGTTCGGGTGTAGGCAGTGTGTCCAGCTTACCATGTTTATTGGTTGTTGCTTTATTTTCACCATCTGCCAGTGTACCACCCTGAGGGTCAAAAGTGATGGTGTATGTAGCTACAGCTGCATTTGCAACCTGCAGATTTGCGCCGATTACATAATCTTTATCAATTGCATCAGCGTCTAATTCAGGATGATTCTGCTGGATTCTGTTAATTGTATTCTGATCTGCGTAAACCAGATAGCAATCTGTATCAGCTGTTACATTTTCTACAACAACTTTAGGTACTGTTGTTACATTTTGACCTACACCATATTCAATGTTTGCATACGCACCCTCGTCTGGATTCAGAACGCTGTCTTTTACAGTTACTTCTGCGCCATTTACCAGAATGGAAGTATAGCCGCCGCCGTTGATGGTAGCGCCAGTAACTTTGCCGCCTGTTGTGTTATAGAAATGAACAGCGGATTTTTTCACATTTCCATTGCCGTTAATAGTAACATCCTGCAAAGTGAAATCGTTTCCCTTTACAGTGATCAAGTTGTCAGCAACCTTTGCGATAACGTTGATTGCATGATTGTCGCCGTCAATGGTAACATTTGCAGCATTGATTACAATTGCACTGTTTACAGTTGCGTCAGCCAACAGTGTGATAGTGTTGCCTTCTGCAACATGATTCAGAGCTTCTGCCAGAGTGGGGTATTTTGTATCACCAATCTGTGCTACAGCGTTACCATAATAGGTTGTACCGTTGCTGTCTGTCATGGGAGTACCAAGAACTTTACCAGTTGTTTCATCGTTGATAATACTATTTACATCGTCTTCGATTTCAGTCCAAACTTTGGTGGATTCAGACAATTCGCTTTTGTCACCGGACAATGTAAAGGATGGTGTATCATTTGCATTTCCGCTTGCTTTGTCTACATTAACTGCACCCCAGCTATTTCCGCTTGTTTTCAGATTAGTTGCAGTTACGGTTGCGCTGTTTACCTGCAGAGCAGCATTGCCGCAATTCTGGATTTCTACACCATTCAAAGTCAGAGCAACGTTAGAACCAGCACCCTGCCAAGCAACGATACCGGATTTTGTTTTTGCATTACCAACAATGGTAACATTTTCAATGACAACAGTACCATTTGTTACACCCAGAATGTGATTTGTATTTTCGGATGCCCAATTTTCATCAGCGGAAATGGTGTAACCGGCACCATTCAGTGTTACTTTATTAGGCAGCGCTACTGCAGCAGCACCGTAAGAACCTTTTACAGCATCGTTGCTTACAGTAACATTTCCATTTAAAGTGATTGTAGCTTTTCCGTAATCATTTTCGTCTTCGGCTTTAGCAGTGATGCCTTTCAATACTTCATTGATATCTTCCAGATCAGTATAGTATGTCTTGTTGTCGTCACCAGCAGTTATCATGGTTACCCAATCGTCTACTTCACTGACATTGATGGCTGTACCAGATTCGTTTTCACTCCATACTTTGTTGGCTTCTGCAATGTCACAATCGCCTTTCAGAGTGAATTCACCAGCGTTATCTACATTGATAGCACCCCATGCGTTATTTTCTGTGTTGATATCAGTAGCAGTAACAGTTGCACCGTTTACTACGATACCTGCTGTGCCACAATCTTTTACTGTGACATTTTCAATATCCATAGATGCGTTATTGCCAAAAACGTTGATGCCATGTTTGGTTTTTTCATTACCGACAATAGTCAAATTACAAATTTTTGTGTCTTTTGCATTTACAATGCCAATGATATGATTATTGGCAGACTTGTCCCAACTATCATCAGCGGTGATGATAGTGTCATTGCCATCCAGTGTTACACCTGCAGGCAGTGTAAACAAAGCTTCATTTTTTGCAATGTCTTTTCCGTTATTTGTAACTTCAAAGGAAACTGTCAGTTTGATGGTATCACCAGATTTTGCATTGCTGATTGCATTTTCCAAAGATTCTTGGCTGTCCACTTCGTGTATTGTAGCTTCACCCAAAGGTACAGCTTCTTTTGTCTCCTCAACATCACCAGCAATCAAAGCTCCATCCACAACTGGAGCAGCCACCACTGTTGCAGGTTCCAGTTGTGTCAAACCTACTTCCTCTTTTGTATCAACGGTTGTTGTGTCTGTACCTGTTTCCCCTGCGCTCTGTGCGGGTGTCAGTTCGCTTGCTTCGATAACATTGCTCTGTGTGTTTTCATCCGCCAATGCGGTCACAGGAGCCGCTGTCACAGCCATAGCAACTGCCAGAGACAGGGAAATCATTTTTCCTGTACGTTTCTTCATGATAATCCTCCTTAAAACATAAATTTTTTTCATGTCAAGCCATTACACTTTCACCACGAATGGTATGGCAGAAAAAACATAACTAATTACGCCTACATTATACATTATTTGTGAAAAAATTACAAGCGTATACAGGTTAAATTTATATAATTCGTAAAATTAATTATGATTTGTGACGTGGAAAAAACCGTAGTGGAATTGGTAGGAGTATTCTAAAGACCCGGATAACCATGTTGTTCAGTTACATTCTCCTTTGTGTTTTATCTCAGAACATGGTACACTGTCTTTGACGGATAATTTAATTTTTTTGTAAGGAAGTCACCGTTTTTTTGTAAAATTTACTTGTTATGATATCGTTGAGAAAAAATGCAATATAGGGGGAAATATTATGGAAAATAAATTTAATATTCTGGTTTGTGATGACGACAAGAGCATCGTAGATGCCATCGAAATTTATCTGAAACAGGAAAACTATAATGTAATCAAAGCATATAACGGTCTAGAAGCATTGCAGGCATTAGAAGAAAATGAGATTCATCTGATTCTGCTGGATGTGATGATGCCGAAAATGGATGGGCTGAATGCTACAGTGAAAATCCGTGAAACACTGAATATCCCTATCATCATTTTGTCTGCCAAATCTGAAGACACAGATAAGATTCTGGGGCTGAACTTCGGCGCCGATGACTACATCACAAAGCCTTTCAATCCGCTGGAATTGCTGGCAAGGGTAAAAAGCCAGATGCGCAGATATACTTCTTTGGGCAGCATTGCGGAAAAAAGTAATGTGATCAAGATTGGTGGTCTGGAACTGGACAAAGATGCCAAGGAAGTTCGTGTGGAAGGGGAACCTGTAAAACTGACTGCAACGGAATATGGCATTTTGCAGCTTTTGATGGAAAATGCCGGAAAAGTATTCTCCATTGATCAGATTTATGAAAAAGTATGGAATGAATTATCTTTCGCACCGGAAAATACGGTTTCTGTGCATATTCGTCGTATTCGTGAAAAAATCGAGATCAATCCGAAAGAGCCAAAGTATTTGAAGGTGGTGTGGGGTATTGGCTACAAAATCGAAAAAATCTAAGCTGTATCAGACTGGCTGGAAGGTATGTGCTGCCTGTATACTCTTTATCATGGCGCTGGTGATTTTTTTCTGTGGGGTTGTCTTTTCCAGCATAACGAAAAACTGGGGCAGGAGCATCCTGACGGAAGAAAATTTTTATGACACTGTGGAGTTGCGGAACCTGTTTTTTTCTGCATTAGACGAAGCAGTTTTGGCTGATGTTTATTATGAAAGCGAAGCCAAGATACAGTCAGGGGAAAAAGTGGACAGGGAAGCACTGCTGGCTGGGTTCAAGAGATATTACAACATCATTGATGGGGTCATAACTGGTAATACAGAAATCAATGATACTTATGACGGACTTATTGTTTATGGAGTCATTCCCGAAAGGCTGGAGGACAAGTTCATAGAATATGAGGAATTGGTAGAAACTCGTCTGCCTCAGTACCGCCAGATGTACATTCAAGATCAGTTGGATGAGTACCGAGAAGCGGTGCGGTATCTAGAAGGTTTAACGAATTTTTATTATTTTGTAGAAGATGAGCAGGGGCGTGTCATTGCCGGAAATGCAACACGAGCAGAAGTTAGCAGTAAAAGCCATACCATCATGCTTTCTGCAGAATTCTCCAGTGATAACCTCAGCGATAAGTCTTATTACGCATACAGCAATGCTTATGTGGAAAACAGCAATTACCGTGTGTATGCCGCAGTGGATGAGCCGCTTAGAGAGGGCGATGATTTCTATGATTTATATCAGGAATTTGTATTGGCAAAGATCAGTATGCCTTATCTGTTTGTGGTATCCACCGTTGCTTTTTTGCTGTTTATGATTTGTTTGGTATATCTGATTCGTGTGGCAGGTCAGAAAACAAAAGGCGGTCAGGTGAAATACCTCCTTGTAGACAGAATCTATAATGAAATACATTTCCTGTTAGTGGCGTTGTTTGGAATCTTTTCCTTCTTTATGGCATTGACGCTGCTGGAGTTTATTCTTTACCGCGGTATGCCCTTCTGGTCCTATGTATTCTTGACGCTGCTGGGCATTTTGTATATTGCAGACGTAGCGGTGGGGCTTAGTTACGTTTTGTCCCTGAGTAGACAGATCAAAGGAAAGATTTTGGCACGGAATACGTTGGTTTCTGTATTCCTGCGGAAAATAGCATCTCTTTTCACTGGGGCAACTTTTAGGGGTTGGATGCTGTTGGTGATGCTGGCATATGGCGTTGGCAACTGTTTCCTGGTGTTTATGATCTGTATGTATTTTAACAGTAGTCTGGTACTTTTGTTCTTTGGGCTTTTGATTGCGTTTAATATATTCTGCTTGTATCTGTTTTTGCGTGCCTTGCGTTCTTTGAAGCGCATTATGATTTCTGCGAGAGAAACATCAAAAGGCAATCTGACTTACCAGTTGGATTTGGCAGAGATTTCTCCGTCTTTCCTGAATTTTGCGGAAGATATTGCAAATATTCAGGATGGGTTGAAAAACGCCGTAGAAGAAGCGGTAAAAGGGGAGCGTATGAAAACAGAATTGATCACCAATGTTTCCCATGACTTGAAAACACCGCTGACATCCATCGTCACTTACGTGGATTTGCTGAAACAGCAGAAACTGGACAACCCGGTTGCCAGAGATTATGTGGATGTGCTGCAAGTGAAGTCCTATCGTTTGAAACAATTGATTGAAGATCTGATCGAAGCCAGCAAAGTTTCCAGCGGCAATGTGGCTGTAGAAAAAATGCGCATTGATTATCGTCAGTTGACTATGCAGGCAATTGGGGAAATGGAAGAAAAGATTGAAGAAGCGAAACTGGAATTCAGGCTCAGTTGTCCAGAACCAGTCTTTATCGAAGCAGATGGCAGACATATGTGGCGAATTCTGGAAAATATGCTGTCAAATGTCATCAAGTATTCTATGGTAGGTTCTCGAGTATATATTGATATTTTCCAGACGGAAGAACACGGGATTCTGGTAATGAAAAATATTTCCGCAGCGCCTATTGACTTTGATGCTACCCGACTAACGGAACGTTTTGTCCGTGGGGACAGTTCTCGTACCACAGAAGGCAGTGGTCTGGGACTTTCCATTGCCCAAAGTCTGGCAGAAGTACAGGGCGGTACTTTTGGTATTCAGGTGGATGGCGATTTGTTTAAAGCCATTGTTAGCATGCAGCTTTGGAGAAATGATCCCAGCGAAGAGGAAGATCAAGACGATGAAATGGAAAAAGAATCTGTGGAAGAAACCAAAGACGAAACAGAAATGATGGAAATGGAAGAATGTTCTTCGGAAGAACAGGAAGAAATGCAAACAGACGAAGAAGAACAGAAGCCATGAACCAAAGTAATAGATTGAATGAGTTATATCAGAATATCTAATAGGTAGAAATTTTTTGGAAAAGCAATTTTTTCAGAAGGTGTCTTTTGAGGAAATTGCTTTTTCTTTGCAAAAATTCTGGGTTTTGTTTTGCAGGAAAGATGGGCTATGGTATAATGACTGCAAACTGTTTTGATAGGAAGAACAAATCTTCTAAGGATGGATTCTGCAGGGAGAAATTAGAATAAAAGGAGAGATTCGGTTTGCTGGAAAGACTTAACCGTTATTTAGAGGGCAGTGAAAAGGGCGTTTACGTTTTTTTGATATGGTCTTTCATCGGTGCTGTCATTGGTGCAGTTGTTGGTGTGGTAGGAATTATATTTCATATATTGCTGGAGGAAGTGACTGCATTTCGCATGTCCCATCCATGGATACTGTTTCTGCTGCCTTTGGGCGGTCTTGTCATTGCAGGGCTGTACCACTTGCTTCGGATGCAGAATGACCGCGGTACCAATCTGATTTTGATTGCCGTTCGTGTCAATGAAAAAGTAAGTTTGCGTTTGACACCGCTGATTTTTATCAGTACCATCATTACTCATTTGTTGGGTGGTTCTGCCGGCAGAGAAGGGGCAGCGCTTCAGATTGGGGGAAGCATTGGATCTTTTATCGGCAGAAAAATTAAGCTGGATGAAAAGGATGAAAGAATCATTACCATGTGCGGTATGAGTGCTGGCTTTGCGGCATTATTTGGTACACCTGTAGCGGCAGTGGTGTTTTCTATGGAAGTCATTACTGTTGGTATTATGCATTACTCAGCCATTGTGCCAAGCATCATTGCTGCCATTACAGCAACAGGTATCTCCATGGCCTGCGGGGTGACACCAACAGCATTTACATTGGAGTCTGTACCGGCATTGAGCCCATCAGGTGTTGGGTCTGTCATATTGTTAGGAATGTTTTGTGCTGGTGTCAGTGTGCTGTTTTGTCTGGCTATGGAAACGGCAGGGAAATACTATAAACAGATTTTCAAAAACGGTTACATCCGTATTTTTGTCGGGGGATGTATTGTGGTGGCAATCACATTGCTGCTGGGTACCCGTGATTATAACGGGGCAGGGATGGATGTCATTGCCCGTGCCATTGCAGGGGAAGCGGAATATCCGGCGTTTTTGTGGAAAATTCTGCTGACAGCGTTGACACTGGGAGCAGGATATAAAGGCGGCGAAATCGTACCATCCTTTTTTGTGGGGGCAACCTTTGGGTGTGTCATTGGTCCATGGATTGGATTGCCGGCATCTTTTGCAGCAGGAACAGGTATGGCTGCGCTGTTTTGCGGTGTAACAAACTGCCCCATTGCTTCTGTGATTCTTTGTGTGGAACTCTTTGGCGCAGAAGGGATTGCATACTACACGCTGGCTTGTGCTGTCAGCTATATGCTGTCTGGATATTATGGCTTATATTCGGAACAGAAAATCATGTATTCCAAAATGCAGCCAGAGTTTATTAACAAGAGCGTTCATTGATGTCTGCGCAGAAAAAGGGATTTTTGCAATAAAAGAACGAATAGAATTTTTGAATAAATGAGTTTTATGCATTATTTTATACATAAAAATGATTTGTCAAAATTACAAAAGTAGTTTGGAAAAATGAAAATATGGCTCGAAAAACTTGAAAAATGGGAAAAACTGTGCAATGTGAATAAAAAAAGTTGAAAATCAAAGAATTTCTGGTGAAACATTCTGATTGCATTTTATGCATGAGTCTAGTATAATCCTATTTGTAAGACAGCAATGACTGTAAAGCAAGTTCAAAAAAGAGAAAAGAAGTTTTAGGGAGGTAAATTGGTATGAAAAAATATTTAAAAGGCATTCTTGCAACAACAATGGTACTGTCTATGACAGCAGCTCTGGCTGGCTGCGGCGGCAGTGGTGAAACAGCTACAACAGATGATACAGCAGCTGAAGGCGGCGAAGCAAAAGAAACTCTGGTTCTGGCAACCAGCGCAGACTTCCCTCCTTATGAATACTACGAAGGTCAGGAAATCGTTGGTATCGACGCTGAAATTGCAAAAGCACTGGGCGAAAAACTGGGTTATGACGTACAGATCGAAGATATGAACTTCGACTCCATCATCCCTTCCATTGTTTCCGGCAAAGCTGACATCGCAATGGCAGGTTTGACTGTAACACCTGAACGTCAGGAAAGCGTTGACTTCACAGACAGCTATGCAACAGGCGTGCAGGTAGTTATCGTAAATGCAGATTCTGACATCACAAGCGTTGATGATCTGTTTGCAGAAGGTGCAAATCATACAATCGGTGTTCAGACAGCAACAACTGGTGACCTGTACACAACAGGCGATATCGAAGAAGCTGGTCTGGGTACAGTAGAACGTTACACAAAAGGTACTGACGCAGTAGCAGCTCTGACATCCGGCAAAATCGACTGTGTTGTAATCGACAACGAACCCGCAAAAGCATTCGTTGAAGCAAACGAAGGTCTGAAAATTCTGGATACAGAATACATCACAGAAGACTATGCAATCGCTCTGGCAAAAGACAGCGAACTGACAGAATCCATCAACACAGCTCTGCAGGAACTGAAAGACGACGGTACAGTACAGTCCATCATCGACAAATACATCACAGCAGAATAATTTTTGGAAAATAAAGAACCATAAACCGGGGACGGGAAACCGTCCCTGTTTTGGCATTACAGGAAAAAAGGAGGACTTTTTTTGGAAGGAATACAGACCTGGTGGGAAGGAATCCAGCAGCAGTTTTATATGAACTTCATTGAGGATGATCGATGGAAATATCTTTGGAACGGTCTGGGTGTTACATTGCAGCTGACATTCTGCGCTGTACTGATCGGTATTGTTCTGGGTGTCATTCTGGCAATGATCCGTTCTACATATGATAAAAACTATCAGGAAATGCGTCCCGGTTTCGGACGTTTTATGCTGAAGATTTTAAATGTTATCGCAAAAATTTATCTGACAGTGATTCGTGGTACACCTGTTGTTGTACAGCTGATGATCATGTACTATATCATTCTGGCATCCTCTAATAATAAATTGCTGGTTGGTATGATTGCTTTCGGTGTCAACTCCGGTGCTTATGTAGCGGAAATTGTACGAAGCGGTATCATGTCCATCGATCCAGGTCAGTTTGAAGCAGGACGCAGTTTGGGCTTTAACTATGTGCAGACCATGCGTTACATCATCATTCCGCAGGCACTGAAGAACGTATTGCCTGCACTGGCAAACGAATTCATTGTATTGCTGAAAGAAACCTCTGTTGCAGGTTACATCGCTATGCAGGACCTGACAAAAGGCGGCGACATTATCCGCGGCGTTACATACAGCCCCTTTATGCCTTTGATCGGCGTCGCGTTGATTTACCTGGTTATGGTTATGTTCTTTACCTTCCTGGTAAATAAACTGGAAAGGAGATTGAGAAACAGTGAGCGGTAATGAATCCTTGATCCGTGTGGAAAATTTACAGAAACATTATAATAAAGGTGCCATCAAAGCACTGGACGGCATCAATACAGAAATCAAGAAAGGCGAAGTTGTGGTTGTTATCGGTCCTTCCGGTTCCGGTAAATCCACATTTCTGCGCTGCTTGAATCTGTTGGAAGTGCCTACTGGCGGACACATTTATTTTGATGGCGTAGATATCACAGATATCAAAACAGACATCAATATCCATCGTCAGAGAATGGGTATGGTGTTCCAGCACTTCAATCTCTTTCCCCATATGACCATTTTGAAAAATATGATCATTGCGCCTATGAAACTGCAGGGAAAAAGCGAAGCAGAAGCAACGGAAATGGCAATGAGTCTGCTGCGCCGTGTTGGTCTGGAAGATAGAGCAGGCGCATATCCTTCTCAGCTTTCCGGTGGTCAGAAACAGCGTATTGCCATTGTGCGTGCCCTGTGTATGCAGCCGGAAGTGATGCTTTTTGACGAACCCACTTCTGCTCTTGACCCTGAAATGGTTGGCGAAGTTCTGGAAGTTATGAAACAGCTGGCGGAAGAAAACATGACCATGGTAGTGGTTACCCACGAAATGGGCTTTGCCCGTGAAGTGGCAACCCGTGTTATGTTCATGGCAGATGGCCGTCAGGTGGAAGAAGGCACACCAGAAGAAATCTTTACAAATCCCAAAAGCGAACGTTTGCAGACATTCCTTGCGAAAGTGCTGTAATCAAAAACCCCTTTTGTTTATATACAAAAGGGGTTTTTCTATGTCAAAATATATTAAGGTTGTAATGTCAAGGAACCACCGGAAAGAGAAGTGGTTCCACCGGCTTTTTCTTTTCTATAAGAAGTGCTATTCTCGCCGCCGGAAAGAACGGTTCCGTCAGTTGTTGTCACAGAGAAGGTGATGAGATAATCTGTGCCTTCCTCAAATTTGTTTGTAAAGTCCGCGGAAAATCCTAACCGCTGCAAGTTTTCCACATCTGGCGTGGGTGCCATAGGTTCATCGGTGTAAACATCTTCTAAAGCATCATCCGGATTGTCCATAAGAGACATGGGAACCGTAAAACATTCACCTGTATTTGCATTTTCCACATTAGCTTCTGCTTTTACGATGTCCTTTGCTTCATAGAAAGAATCCGATGGATATACCAGCAGATACAGTGTAGAATTATTTTGTCCCCATTGGCTTTGGGCGTCTATATTGCTGTATTGGGCTGTGGAAACGCTGCCCAGTTCTTCCTGTCTGGTGACGCCATTGGATGAAATGGCAATGGAAAGGGTTCCGTCATCAAAAAGCCCTGTTTCCATAGTGGTTTTCCATACACCGTTTTCCAATGTGGCTTTTTGGGACTGCATAGAACCATCCGCTTTTTTCACACGAAACTCAGCTGTTTCACCATCAGTAATGGCTTTTGGTGTGGCTTCTGCCAGAAGAACAATGGCACCATCTTGTTTTTGAACAGAAAAATTGGAGCTGGAAAGGAGACTGGACTGTTTATCTAAAATATTTTCCATTCGCTGGGTGATGCTGGAGGTGTTGACAGAAATGCTGTCCATGACTTGATTCTGCATATTTGCCATTTGTTGTTCCAGCGCTTTTTGCCTGTTGGAAATCTGAAACAGGAATCCGGTGTTAACCACAAGCAGACCAGCGCAGATACCTAAGGCAATATGGGTTTTATTCATCATATCTTTTCTCCTTTCTACTACAATATATTTATGGTTAATATCCCTTACAGCCAGTAAGGAATTATCCATCTTGTTGCTTAAGCTGTATAATGATGGAGCAATAGGTATATCGTCTCCCTTTCTTGGACTTTG